>NZ_JAXCMJ010000028.1:0-66043 GCF_038084995.1 Sphingomonas sp. 2378 | reverse complement strand
TTCCACCGTATCCCAAATTCGGCGCGGGGTGGAGCAGCCCGGTAGCTCGTCAGGCTCATAACCTGAAGGCCGCAGGTTCAAATCCTGCCCCCGCAACCAATCCGAAAAGCCCGCAAGTCTAACGACTTAGCGGGCTTTTCGTGTTTGTTTTTCGAGCGAGCCGTCGAGCCTTGTAGGTGTAAAATATAGCTGTTTAGCGCAGTGCAAGATCAATGGGTTAGCCTCCCACCTGTAAAAGTATCGATGGCTTCCATGGTTGACTGCGGCGATGCGTCGCACCCACCGATCAACCCTTGTGCTGGGTTGGATGTACGACGTCATCGGACATTCCCGGTGGCGCAGTGTGGTATGACCGAACTCGTCGGTGCCACAGGCATCGAAGCGACGTCGGGGCCGAAATCTGACAGCTCGGGGATGGGATCGATCTCGACGGGCATGATGCGCACATCCTCCTCATCTGGGGAGCGGAAGGCGAAGCCTCGGTCCGTGACGACGATGCTGAAGTCGCGGCGTCCCGCCGCCCAGCGCGAGATGCGGTCGAGGTTTCTCGGCGAGAAGAAGGCGGTCGCCTGCGAATACTCGGCCAGTCCTGCCTTCGCCTGAGCGTGCGCTTCTTCCACCTTCTTGACCAGTTTCGTCAGCTCGCCCGTGGTGAGACGGTTCGTGTCGTCCCGCCACGCCGCGTTCGCCTTCTGGGTGGCCGAACGAAGCGCGATGAGCCGATCGCGGCAGTCGAACTGCGTCCGCACCAGCGCCGCGCCCTCGAGCGGACCCAGGCGGCTTCGCTCGCTACGCCAGATCGGCGTCTTCGGATCGCGGTCGCCGAGACGGTCTGCGCGCTTACGCTCCGCTGCGGCGTCGCGGACCTGCACGTCCTCGTAGAGGTCAACCCCGGAATTGGCGGCCGTCGAGAGCAGGTAGGCGGCATTCGGGTTCGCCTTCTCGATCTCCTTGCGCTTCATGTCGATGGCGGCGAGTGCCTGCCCTTGCAGAATGCGGCTCATCTCGGCGTTTAGTAGGGGAGCTCCTGCATGGATCCGCTCAAGGCGCTCAAGGACGCCCTGGCGGCTGGTAAGGTCGGCGAAGTTGCGGCGGGTGCGGCTGAACTCCACGCCGTAGTGGCTGGTGGCACAGTCCTTGCCGACGGAGTAGCTGCGACCGCCCTGATTGGTGACGACGAAGCCGGACCAATGGTTGTCCTTCTGGCAGTGGCAACACCAGAAGTACGGCTCCTCCTGCAGGCGCTTGCGGCCACCGGTTGGACGAAGGTCATAGTGGCCGATGATGGTGGGCTCGAGTCGGATATCCGGCCTGTCACGGCTGTAGCCGGGCACCGCGGCCGGGTCCTGGATTCGGAAGTCGAGCGTGGCTAACTGTCGGTCGTCAGGCCTGCCCGCGTTCCGTGTCGCCGTCGATACCTGCATCCCTTCGGTCGCCCCTGTCTGTTAGCGGCCACATGGCATGCCTTGATGTAGCCGTCTCTATCTCTGCGCCTCGTCGCGGGCGCATCCCCGTCTACGCTGCGAGCAGCGACGTTTCCTCCTTGAAGCTGAACCGCCGCGACAGGCATCGCGTGTCCTGACGTGGCCCACGGGCCAGCTCGAGCGTGAGCAAGCTGTCATTCGGGAACGCGGGGCTCAGCTCCAGGCGAAGATACTCGAAGAGTTGGCGATCATGGACGGCGATGACGATCTGCCGTCCATGCTCCTTGGATAGGGTACGCAGGAGAGCAGCGAGATGAGCGATATGGACGTCGTCCATCGACTGGACGGGATCGTCGAGTATCAGCCAAGGGAGCGTCTTGGGCACCGATAGGTGGAGCGACAGGAATAGCGTCAGCGCCGCCGTGTTGAGATTGCCTGCGCTGAGCATCGCGCCCGGCGTACCGCCAGTAGCGCCTCCGGCGCGATGATCGGTAACGAGGCGCGGCTGGATGCGCTGCGTGTCCGCGTCCGGGATCCGAAACGCCGGAATGAACGGCTCGCCCGGCGCAAGGCGCACGAAGAGGTCTCGCCAGAGACGGTTGAGCCGGTCGTTGAACTCCCGTCGTATGATGCTCGAACGGATCGCGTCAACGGCATCGCGGATCTTCATTCCCTGCACCCTGACCTTCTGCGCGCGCTGTTGCGCCTCGGTGACGATCTTGAGCGTCGCCTCATGCTGCTTGAGTTCGTCCGATAGACGGTCAGCCCGCAACTGAAGCGAGCGGATCGTCGCAACGGCGCTGCGGCCCTCGCGTCGCAGCGACAACCTGCCCTCTAGCCTTGCGTCTTCCGTATCGAGGAGGGACTGGATCCGGTCGGCCGCCACGCCCAGGTCCTCGCCATCGGCGATGGGCCTCGTCGCAACGGCCGCCGCGAAGTCGGACAGGGTCTGGCGGGCCGCGGCCAGCGCCACGCTGCGCGATTGCGCTTCGGTGACGGCACGCTGCACCGCCACTCGAGCGGCGCGCAGGCGCGACCCTTCCTTCAGCGCGTCAAGAATGTCGGTGAGTTCAGCGCGAGCTGAAGCCGCATCGGCGGCTGCACGGTCGAGATCGGCTAGCGTCCGCTCGTCCGGGATCGCATCGGTCAGCGTCGCGATCTCTCGTTCGAGCCTTTCGACGAGCGCCTGCGCCTGCGCGTTCGTGCGCCCGAGTTCCAGAAGACGTTGGGCCGAGGCGGACAAGCGCCGCACCTTGTCGTGGACGTGCTCAATAAGCGCGCCGGCCTCAAGCTCGGCATAGTCGCGATCGCAGACGGGGCAGATATCGCCGTCGATGAAGGCCGTCACTTCTGACAGAATGGCGGCGAGGCCGCCTGCTGACGTTGAGATTCCCATCATCTCGCCGCTGATGGCCGCAAGGCGCGATCGCGCTACCTCGATCTCGCTCTTGGCGGTGGCGAGCCGCTCTGAGCTGGCCTTGGCCTTGCTCGCGCGCGACGTTGCCTGGTCGGCGTGAAGCGCGAGGTGGCGGATCGCGGCGTCGCCGAAAGCCGCCATGTCGTCAGGCATCGACGTGGTGGGGAGGATCGCCTCGATCTTCGAGCGAAGCGCCGAGTAGCGCTCCAAATAGATCGCGACCCAGTGCTCATACGCGTCAGACGATGATTCCGCCGCGACGGCTGCGACTGCACCCGTGCCTGCCGCCCGCATGAGCTCCCGTCGAATTGATTCCAGTTCCCGGCGGCGATCGGTGATCGCTCCAAGGCCTTGTTCGTCGTCCGTCGACGAAAGCGCCTGCTCGATAGCGTCCAGCTTGCGGTCGTCGAGCTCGACGACGAGCTCGAGTGCGTCCGTTGCCTTTTTGATCCCCGACATCTGAATGCCGATGTCCTCGATGATCTGGAGCAGCGTGAGCTTCTGGTCCTTGATGAGCGCGTCAAGGCGCGTCTTCTCAAGCTCGTTCTCCGACCAGCCATCAACGATCTTGCGGACGTTGCGCACGTCCCCGAGCGGCTTCAGACCCGTTTCGATGGCGTCAAGGCGATCCAGGCGTAGCAATTCTCCAACGAACTTCGCCAGCGGGGAATCCGCTCCGCTTCCCGAATCCTGATAGATCTGCAGAAGCTGCCCGAGCAACGCCTGCGGCAGATAGCTGCGCTCGCTGAAGAACGACGCGAGCGTCGCGTCGAAGGAGGTCGATGTCGCAATTCCAGTGGGCGACAGCGTCGCGCCGTATCTGGCGGTGCCGGGCCCCGCCGTCGTGACCGACACGCTGCCTTGTGTTGCCGAGCGGTGCATAAGCTGCGACGCATAGTCCGGGTCTGCCCGCCGAAGCGACTGGACACCTCCCGTAAGAGCAAGCTCGATGGCCGACAGAAGGCTCGTCTTGCCGGCCCCGTTCTCGCCATGCACGAGCACGACCTGAGCGTCGAGCGGTGCGTGTACGCGCCCACGAATGCTGCGGAAGTCGGTGACGTCCAGCTCTTTGAGAAGAAGGTCGGTCACGCTTTCTCCTCCTCGTTCCGTTTCACGAGCGCCGCATCGATCAGGCTCGCGATCGCGTCGGTCACGGCCTCGTCGCCGCGCTCCGCTGCGTCCATGATGGTGTTGATTGTCGCTCCGTCGACGACTTTCTTCAACGCCTTCTCCAGCTGTTCCTGCGCGGTACCGTCCTGTTCGTCAGCGGCGGCTTGCGGGATCGACAGGGGCAGCAGTACGCGGATGCTGTCCTCCAGGCGATCGAAGTCCGGATCGCCCGCTTCGTCGACGGGCAGCGTGTCGATGTGCAAGACGCGTGCGATGTCCGCCAGCGCCTCGACGTCGCCGGGGAGCGTCGCCCCGGCAAGCACGACCGTCAGGACATATCGCGACGCGGTGACGTCGAGCGCGCGGCTCAGTGCCTGAATCCTGGCACGAACGCGCGCGCCGTCGCTGTCGCCGAACGATCCCGCCGTGGTGTCGACAAGAAGCACGAGGTCGAGGGCCCGGCCGTGCCGACCGCGGAGCGCCCCGGTGAACTGGAACTCGACGCCAGCCATCCTGAACGGCGTCGGCAGGTCGTCGTATCCAGCGTCGTTGAGGCGCTGGCGGATGGCGGCGATCAGGGGCGATAGGGTCATAGCAGGACCTCGGCAGCGAACGACGCGCGCAATTCGTCGATGTCGCCCGACGCGCGGAGGAGACTCTCCACGCTCACGTGTGAGGGGGTGAGCGATCCCGTCCGACCCGGGGCACTTGATGGCGACCTACTCGAGCGAGAGGCCGTCGTGAGATGCCAAGTGTCGTCGGAGTGGATGACGAGGGCGTTGTCATTTGCGTAAGCGCCGTCGGCCTGGAGGCGGATAGCTTCCGATGCCGACTTCACAAGGAAGACGGGGCGGACCGGAGCTCCGGCGCGATTCGCCTGAAGCGAGGCGACGCCAGCGCAAAGATCATCGTCCGCTGGTGATGCGAGCGACCACTGCGCTGTCATCCGGCCATGTTCCAGCAGAGCGACCACGATGGCGAGATGTCCGAGCCTGCTGGCCCGAGCGTTCTGATCCGTTGCCAGCAGGCCGATGGTGTTGGGACTGATCGGCTCGTAGGCTGCCAGATCCTGCGGCAGCTGCCCACCTCGGAAGACGGCCACTGCGCGTGACCAGAGAGCGATGCCCTTGTTAACGGCGGGCGTACGGCTCTGATCGGTTGCATCGACGACGGCGCCGTCGGCGATCTGGTCGCGGAGTGCGTTCACCGAAGAGGCAAGAGAAGCCAGGAGTGCCCCTCTGCCGTTAGCGTCGAGCGCGAGCCCCATCAGGCAGTTGAGTTTGTCGGCGACCATCTTGAGTACCAACGCCACCAGCACCTGTTCGCCCCACGCCCGCATGTGGCTGGCTGCGTTTATAGTTGCGACGTTTCCGTTGTAGTCGTCGCCGTAGACGATCCGCAGTACGTCGCGTTGGCCCTGGGTGATCTGTTCCTCGCAGAACACGTGGCCCGGGGCATCCGGTGCGGATGGCCAGGGCCACTTGTTGATACCCGTCGCCGCGGCGAATACGCCCTGCAGGTTCATGTCCTGGATCGAGAGGCCGAGAACCATTGTCTTGCGGTTCGTGGCGATCCCAAGCACCTCGTTCCGCATGGCGGCGAAGTCCTGATTGTTCGGCCACATTGCGATCTGGGTGTGGCTGCCAGTTAGAAAGCGGCGATATCGCCCCTCGTCCTGCTCGGCGTGGATGATGCATCCATGGAACTTCAGCAGGCGTGCCAAGCCGGGAGGATCGCGGAGATGGTCCGGGTCGACGACGACCTGAAGGATTCCTGGAATGCCGCCGCCGAGACGGTCGACGGCAGCTTCGATGAAGCCATCCCAGTTACCGGACGCAATGGTCTTGACGGCACCCTCGAGCACAAGAAGCGCGATGCAGAGGTGCGCCGCCGCAGGCGGTGGCGGATTTTCGAACTGGCGCCGGATGTCGATCGCCGTCCAGAGGATGAAGTCGCCGGGTTCGGTACCGACGCGGATATCGAGGACGCGTGAATAGCTGTTCCAGAGCGCGTCAATGATCGCATCGCGGGCGCCCCATGTCGCGAACGCCGAGTGGAGGTCGGCGCCGACTTTCGCTCGATCCGTACTGGCTAGCTGTAGAGCCTCGTCGAGTGCGGGCATGTATTCGGCTTCGGTCGTCGGATCGACAGCCCGCACTCGGAGGTATTCCATAGCCGCTGCGATGAGACCGCCTAGGCTGGGAGCTTTCCGTGAAATACCCGAACCCACCCACAGTGCGAATTCGCCGTTTTCGACCGCCTTCGCGGTGGAAGCGAATTCGCCGTCCAGCTTCTCTAGGACTTGGCGCACGCTGATGTCGGTCGCACTGGGTGCCAGACCCACTTCATGCCTCCCCTGATCGGCATGACGAATGTCACCCGGATAAATTAGATGCTATGCATGAACCTCTTACGACGCAATGGTTTTTGGGTGCCTGGATGGTTTGCCTTTGCTACGTCGCAACCGATTTTGGTGATCCTCAAAGCGGGACCAATGCGCAGCTGGGGGCAGAAGTCCGTGTGATCGAAGTGACTGACTTCAGGGATTATCCCTAAGTAGGCTGCCTGTAAGCTGTCGTTTCCCTCAAGGCATTGCGGACGTGTGTTTCCGCCACACGGAGCGAGGAAGGGTGTATTGAACGACCTGACGTTGGGTCATCTGAAGGTGAGCGGGATCCTCGACCCACTGAATGACAGCCGGGAGCTTGGCATCGTAGTTCTCGACGATCGCGAGGACATAGTTCCGACGTCCTGCGACTGCCTGCCGATATTCGAGATCGGTCAGGGAGGCGGTGCAGGTGCCGACCGAGCTCTTGACCTCGATCATCCTGATCTGGCCCGCCTTGTGAATCTGGAGATCGTACCCGACCTTCATGGCGCTCGTGTCGATCACCGACCAGCCAGCAGCCTCGAGCGTGAGCCGAACGGCCTGTTGCGCATCCCACCAACCGCTGGTCGCCGGCGGGGGCGGTGAGGTGGTTGCGCCGACGGACGCGGGTTGCGGCAGTGCCTTCTTTCCTTTCGCGCCAGCCGCCTTTGGGACCGGCACTGGCGACATGCCTGGCAAGGTGACGAGTGGGGCCGGGGCGGCAGGAGCGACTGCCAGCCGGGTCCAGCTGGCGCCAGTCGCGACCGAGAGGAGTTGCTGATGGCCCGCGGCAGCGGGATCGTCGTCGAAATAGGCCGAGGCTTCGGCAGGGGTGAAGCCAAAATCGGTGATGAAGTCGCCCACGTCCACATGACTGCGTCCAGCAGCCAGGACGCTGTCGTAGTATAGCGCGACGATCAGTGCTGCGATCGGCAGCTTCGTTCCGCTGGCAGGTCTGATAATCCCGGAATAGAATGCGGTGTCGGTGGGATCGTAGACCGTGTATTCGCCGGTGACGGGATCCTTTCGAAACATCTTGGGATTGTCTTCGCCACGATACTTGGGCGGGGTGCCTTTTATCGCGCAGTGAGAGCCGACCAATGTCTGGGTGCCGGGCGGGCGAAGGTGCGGGCATACCTTGCGAGAGGCGGTGACGAATCCAGACGTCTGCATTTCAGGTATCGAGCCGTAGCAGACGAAACCCTTCTGCAGGTTGAGATTATTCCGCCATATGTTGGATGGGACGGTCAGCACGCCGCCGGTCGTTCCCGTCGGGATCTTATGATCGCGGTCGAAGATGATGGCGATCGTATCCGGCGTGCTCCGGCTCGGCTTGCTGTATAGCTCGTCCAGCAGATACTGGAGCTGCCGCGATTCGATGCCAACCGGCGATCCGACCGGCGGAATCCGGTTGCCGTAGTACTTGCACGCAAGGAATATCTGGGCAGCGCGGCCGCGGAACCCGTTCCCGCTTACCGACTTCAGCACCTCGAGAGCCTTGTCGTATACTGCAAGGTTGCCGATCGGGATCATGCCGCCAGCTTCACGCTTCGTCCACGCGTCGCCGCAAGGTATTCCGCCGGCGTCATCTCGCCGCGCATGAGAGCCTGGTACGGGGATGACGGTGGGGTCGCATAGTCGAAGGCGGATCCGTCCTGACCGGCAGCGAGTGGGGGCAGGTCGCCAATGGCGTCCTGCACCGTGACTGGAAGATTCACCGGCAGCAAGCCTGCGGAAGACAGCGAGCACCATTCGGTCGGACGGCGTGGCGGTGCCATGCCTCCCCGGCGAACGCCCACGATGACGACACGAATCCGCCGTTGCGGCACCCCGAACTCGGCGGCGTTCATCTTCCACACCTGCGCGTCGTAGCCGGCCTTGTCGAAGCCTGCGAGGATGCGCTGAAGGAACTTGCCGCCCGACATGCTCAGCAGGCCCAGAACGTTCTCGAATATGAACACGTCCGGCTTCATGCGATCGAGGAGCGCGGAATAGCGGGCGTGCAGATGGTTGCGTTCGTCGTCTTCCGACCGCTTCTTGCCGCCGGTGGAAAACCCTTGGCACGGTGGCCCACCGACCAGCGCAAGCGGCTTGGTGCGATCACGACCATCGGTCGCTCGCGCGAGATGCTCAATCACCCCATCGTCGTTCATGTCCCCGACGATGGCGAGCGGGGCCACGTTCTGGTTGAACGCGTCGACGGCGAATTTGTTGAAGTCCGTCGCTGCAAGCGTATTCCAACCCTGCCATTTGAAGCCGAGTGACAAGCCGCCGCACCCCGCGAACACATCGACCATGTCACCGGGCCTTCCTAGAGCCTCGGCGATCTGCATCGCAAGGAGCGGGGGTACGGCATTGCCGATCTGCTGGCAGACCGCACGCTGCGATCCGCTGAAGACGAAGTCGTCGGGGAAGGACTGGAGCCTCGCTGCCTCGCGATGCGATACGGTACGGTCCTGGGATGCATCCGGGTGCAGGAAGCATCCGTTTCCAGGGCGTGTGTAGTAGGTGCCGATCGTGTAGCTTGGCGCGTCGGGACGAAGCCGACCATAATAGGTGGACCGCGACCCCTTGCCTGCCGCACAGCTTTCCCGGATCTGTGCGAGCCGTTCTGATGGCACGCTCTCGGGGATGTCCCGCCAGTTGCCACCCGGGGGAACCGCTCTGGCGAATTGTAGATCGAGCGCGCTAAGCTTTGCGCTTTGATGGTTAGGTATCATGACGCCAACTCGTTCCAGGCAGTGCTGTTGGTCAAGCCATCGCGCTCGCTTTCTTCGAGCTTGGGAAAGTCGGAGAGCAGTCGAGCCATGTCCTGTCGATCCAGACCGTAGGCCTTCGCCACGGCTACCTCGAGGCGCTGTTCGGCGACGACGCCACCCCCTTCCAGGACACGGTTGGCTAAGGTCGAGAGTTGCTCGATCAGATTGTCGTCGAGGTCGGGAATTCGGGTCTGCCGCACGACACCGAGTGACATATGGCCGGTGGTGAGCCGATTGCGGACCTGCGCTTCGACCACGAAGGAGGAAAGCAGCGCGTGAAGCGCCGTGGTACGGCGTAGATCGCCGTCTCGATAACATGCCACATGAAGGGAATTGCCCGCGATCCAGCCGGCGGGAATGACGGTTCCGATCATGCGGCGCTTCGAGGTGGCTCGAGCGACATCGCGCCATACGGCGCGCGGACGACCCGCGGAATGGAAGCCCACGCAGAGGTTGGGCCGAACGGACATCGTCGGTTGTTCGACCACACCGTGTCGACCGATCATGCGTCCCTTGATGAACGGATGGCGTGATCCGGATGTCACCTTCTCGACGATCCGAGTTTCATCGAGTTCGCGCCCAAGCCAAAGATCGGATGCGCCCTCGCCTTCGAGGGATTGCAAGGTCGCCAGGCCAATGAACCTATCGGCGAGTTCGTCTGCGCCGGAACGGCGCCCAGTCGGAATCGTCCAGCCACGTGCCTCGAGCTGTCCAGGATCGAGCGATATCGTCTCTTCGGCCGCAGGCAGTCGATCGGCGTCGAACGATCGTATCCGGCCGGTCGAGGAGGTTCGTCGACCGACGCGCATGGTGAGCGCGACGACGGGCTGGTCGACCCGTTCGAAGAGCCTCGCTTCCGACGGGTAGCTCGCGACGTCCACCAGATTATTTGTTGTCAGGGCCTTCCGGCGAATGCCGATGGAGGACTGGTCGCCCATGATCGTCGCAGGAAGGATGATGCCGATGACGCCACCTTTCCGAGTGATGCTCATGCACAGGTCCCACCCGCATCGAGCGAGATTGGTCCCCCATCCACCCCAGGCACCTTCGCCTCGCGCATCAGGAAAGCGCTCGTCGAGAACGCGTGACGAATCTCGGAGATGCCGCTTGTAGCGTTCCGCCCCGCTTGCGGAGAGGTGCTTGATTTCCCTGGTGTCGGGCTTCAGCAACTCCCAGGGCGGATTGGTGATCACCAGATCGAAGCGCGCGGACAGATCGCCCGTGAAGGTGTCGCCCACTATCACCCTGGTTTCGACATCGAGCCCGAGACGGGCGGATGCCGCATGTACGCGCTCGGCCGCACTCTTGGCAGCGGCTTCCTCGCGGTCGCGCATTTCGATGGTCCAGGGCAGCTTCGCCAACTTCGGTATCCGCGCCGCGGCGGAAAGCAGTGCGACGACGAGGCGGCCATCTCCGCAGAAAGGATCCGTTGCAACGATCCTGGTGAGGCTCTGCTTCTTGAACGCGGCGACCATCTGTTCAGCGAGGTCGTCGGCCAACTGAGCGGGTGTATAGAAACGACCGGCCACGCGTTCGGCGAGGGTCTTACCGTTATACGTCTGCCCTCCGGCCATGTGGCTTGCGAGGTCAAGCACGGCCGGTGACCATCGTGGCGGGCTGCTGATGCAGGGGCAGGTGTTGAAGCGACATCTTTTACCTCATTCGGCTGTGATGCCGTCGTCCTGATTCTAGGATGGACAGGAACGAACCGACAACAGGATTTCCGATTATTTTTTTACTTGCGAGCAGTTGGTCCCGTTGACCGACCCCGCACGGGGGAGCTTGGTCGACGATCGCGAGGCAGGGATCTTGTATGTCGCGACTGGCGACCGCACGCGGATGCTGACACCAAGGGCTGGCTGTGCGGCATTCAGGTCGCGAATGGCACGCACGCCGACGGGTAAGGGGTCGAGAAGCGGGTGGCGCAAGATTGCCGTCAGTGGGACGTCGCGAAAGGCCATGACCGTGGCCGGCAGCATGACACCCCAGGTGTGGATTGTGTCGGATGGGTAATGGTACCAACAGGACTTTCCGATCTGCACGATGGCGCGAAAGCCGTCGCATGCGAGATACGCCTGGATGACAAGTGTCCGGTCGGCGGATCGGATGGCATCGTCCTGCCAGATCGATCCCTTCGACAATCGCGTGATGAAGCCGTCAACCGAGATGCCCGCAGCAGCCAGCGCAGCGACGAGGATGATGGGCAGTTCGAGCTCGGTATCGGAGAAACGGGATGTTTGGCCGTCAGGCCCCCTGTGGACCGCCGCGACGGTGGCGTCGCGGCGGTCGTTGGCATGCGATGCAGTCACCGGTTCAAATCCATGAGCTGCGCACGGCCCGATCCATCGTCGTCGTTGGCTCATCGTCATCGTTATCGTCGGCGGGGCATCCGATTGCGGCGACGCTTACGATAGGCCAACTGGACGATCCGGCATTATGTACCTGTGTCATGTGGAGAATGATGATGATGGCCATCGGTCAGGTCCGATCTTTCGATTGTGACGCTACGATCAGCCCGAGCAGATGCTGTGTGAACGCGTCACTGCCCCGGCGGTAGGCCATGCGCCCCCAGTGGTCCCAATGATCGACCCTGGCCGCGATCCAGGCGAACAGGTCATCGCGCACGGCTACGTCATCGAAGGCAAGCGACCAGGCCACGCGCCGTGTCGGCATTCTGGTGGGACTGCCGCTCGCCATCGAGGTCAGGGTGATCGCCTGCGACTGACCCACCGTCTCGCGTGCGAAGACATGACGCCGAAAGCCAACCTCGCGCTCGAAATTCTGTAGCGCCTGCTCGCGCTCCCGATCGGACGGATCGCAAGATGCCGCAACCACCGCCGCCATGACGTCCGCGATGGGTAGATCCTCCCACTCCGGGTCGCGGGTTGCCAGGAGCATCATCAGCACCGACTGACCCTCGGGACTTAGATCGTCCGTCGACCCGCGCTGCAGCAGACCGACGGTACCGAGCCAGCACATGTAGAAAGTCCAGAGAATCAGGTTGCCACGGAAGAGATCGAACCGTCGTTCGCTGTCATGGCGCTCAGCCATATCGATGGACAGCAGTACCCGGAGCAGGAACTCGAGTTGCTCCCGGACTGCGTGCGTGTCGGGAAAGCCCAGCTCGCCCCGCCAGAAGGCGTCGCGCACCGACCCCCACTTGCGGCCATCCTCATCCTCGAAATGAACACCGGCGGCTCGCAGCCACCAGCCCCACGGCAGCTCACCCGGCCGGTGCCGGTCCCGCGCCGTCGCCATCATCCGGCCCTCGGCTCGAGGCCGATGGGCGGGAGCGGCGGCCCGTCGCGGGCCGGGATCAAGCGTCCGTCACGGATCGCTGCGAGCTGCGACGCCAGGTTGTAGATCTCGCGCACGACATATCCGTCATCACGATACATAGCCTTTATCCCCGCACCCGCAGAGCTCTGGCGACCGCGCGATTCGCCGGGTACGATGTCGTAGACGTGGTTGCAGTCGAAGCCGAACCACCACTGGTGCGGGCTAGCGCGATGATCGGTCGCATGCTGCAACGGCACCTCGCCAACGACGACGTGGCAGATGCGGCGCAATTCGGTGATCAGGCGCCGCTTAGGGTTTGGGCCGTCGTCGCAGATGCGCGAGTAGGTCAATCCACCATGCACCTCGATCCCGAGGCTCGCCGGCACCGCGTCATGGTCCCAGCCGAAGAGCGGATGATTGGACGACACCCCGACGAAGCCGCGCAGGAAGCCCTCCGGATGTTCGCGCATCATGATGCACTCCAGGCCCGTCGCCTTGTCGACCCACGCCACCTTGTCTGCCTCGCCGAGCCATGGACCGTGGGAGCGCGGCATTCCCTGCTTGGCGTAGAAGATGTCCGCTTCCGGCACTACGCCGCCGCTCGTCGTATAACCGCGGCCGGTGATGCGGACCACGCCATCCTGGCTGACGAACTCGCCGTCCGTTCCCGACACCCTGGACAGATCGACGCTCGACCCGACCGCTTCCACTAACGCGCGTTCCCCTACTTGGGCGAGCGCTAACGGCTTCGGCACCGCAAGGGCTGTTGACCTGTTGGTCCGCTTGCCGGTCGTCATTCCGCCTCCTCCCAGTCCATAACCGGTTCCGGATCGCGTCCGTCCACCCCAAGCGCCTTCACCCAGTCGACGCGAGACATGACCTTCGCATTCAGCAAGCTGCCCATCTCGGCCAGCCACGTCGCCGCGACGGACAGTCGAATCTCCGGCTGAGCGGAGATGTAGGGTTCGCTGAGTCCCTTCAGCGTTCGCAGTAGCCCGACCGGGTCATAGTCGGCGGCGGCAAGTGCACTGCTGCTGCCCGAAATTTCCCACAGGATGCCCATGCTCATCATGTCCAACCCGAGAAAATGACGGGCGAGGCTGTTATAGACGGCGGTCTTCTCCTCAGTCTGCGCCGTTAGCATCGCCCCGATGAGGTCGGGCGGAGCGAGCCGGCTGGCCGTCACCACCGATGCGACAGCGGCTTCGACGATCGTGCGTTCGGAAATGAAGACATTGGCGGGCAGAGTGCGCCACCAGATCAGCGGCGGCGCTCGATGTTCGGAATGGGCCGCGAGCTCGGCCTCGAGCTGAAGATTTCGCATGATGCATGCTCCGACTGAAGGGTGACGATGACGGACCCTGGTTTACGGATGAGAGGACTTTTCGTCCGGCATGCTGAATCACGAAAAGAGGAATTTGGTTCCTGTTGTGTAGAGGATTTCTGGATAGGACTCCTATTTTTAGGATGGGGCAGGTGGAATGCCTCACCCAATCTTATGGCCTCACCGGCGTATTACCGCCATCCGGAAAGCCCCTCAGCCACCTGATGACGCATCGGCATTTTCAGCCAGCATCCATTTCCGACCGTCCTTGATCACGCGCCCGGCTCGTTCGAGCTGCCGCATGATCGGGTGGAGCGTGGAGACAGGGATGGTGCGCCCGTGTCGCTCGGCGATCATGTCCCGGATTTTCGCTACGGCGATGCCCGTGCGGTCACCGAGTTCCATCGCTTCGACGATCAGTGACTTGATCGTCGGCGCGCTATCACCGGTCGCCCTGAGCAGGTTGGAGGTCGGCGCAAAAAAGCGCGTCCCTCGGTCACGCACGACGCCCTCGTTGCTGAGCGTTTTCAGCGTCTTCTCGATAATGGCCGGGTCGACCCGCACGCCGAGCCTTTCGCGCAGTCGGCTACCGATGAAAGGAAGCGTCGCGCCGGCGTCACCCGCCTCGTACACTGCAAGGCTGACGAGTTCCGGCAGGAACGGCGACCTTTGCCCGCTAAGGGCCCGACGGACCTGCTGCTCATCCATAAGGATAACCTGCCGATCCGCAGCTGCGTACATGCGGTCGATGGCTGCCAGGCGCCGTTTAAGGAGATCGTCGACGATGGCGATTCCCGCATCGATCTGGCGTGTGAGATCCAGGACGTCGGAGATTGCGTCCGCGATCATCTCGGAATCTTTTTGCATGGAGGACCCTTTCGGCTGTTAGAAGGATTTTTAGACGAAGTCATTTTTCAATTGACTACTGTGAGGGTTGCGAGGCATACGGCTGACATGGAGAAGACATTGGACACCGGACTTCCTCAGCGACTCACGATCGAGATCCAGGACGTCGTCGACCGGCTTGAGGTTGGGATCCCAAAGGATCGTATGCGCCTCGATCAGGAGGAGGCGGAGTTGAGGGCGGTCCTTGCCTTCGCGCGTAGCGGTCGCGCGTCAGCGACCCCGTCAACGATCGGTGAGGTGGTCGCCTTCAGGGGGAGGAAAGGCCTTGCGAAGGCTAAGGCAGAGGAGAAGGTGCCGAAGATCACCCATCGTGTCCTCGTGCTTTTGGCTCTCGACGATCGCCCCGAGGGGGCATCGGTGAGCTACATCATCGCATGGACGGCAGCGGTGAACGTGCTGGAGGAAGCGGTTGCAAGAACCTCGATATCGCCACTGCTGAAGAAGATGTCCGACATCGAGAAGGGCAAGGACGAGGTGCGGCACGATCGCGAAGCGCACCGGTGGATGATCACGGACGATGGCAAGGCTGTGGCCGAAGCCTTTCGCCAGCAGTGGCTGGCGGCGGGTCAGAGCCCCTTCTGGAACGTCACCATCGAAGATAGGAAGGATGCGGAATGACACCCCGGTCCTTGAAAAGCCGGTGCTTTTGCCCGGTAGGATGCACCTGAGGTAGTCATTTCAGGATGAGACTGCCGACAAAAATGTAGTCCATCCGGAAACTGTTCCTCAAATGTTCGTTATGGTGGTCTTCCTGCCGCCTGATCAGACGCGCCCGATCGGCGCGAACGGCGGCCCATGTCTGGAGAATCCGTATGTACAGCATCGAAGTGCTCAGTGCGTCTGTCGAAACCGGCCGTGGCTGCCTTGCCCTCGGTCCGTCTGCAGTCGTCGAAGAAGATGGCACCTTCCATATGAAAGGCGTCAGGACGGGCCAGTCGTGTCAGTACGCAACCCCGTTGCATCTCGCCGTCCGCCTCGAGCTGGAGGCGAACCCGGGGCTCGTCGCTATCACGGACGCCGCGGGCATTGCGCCTGGCTGGTCCTTCAGCCGTGGGCAGGGGAGCGTCGCCGACGACATGCCCGATATGCTCGTGATCGGAACGGCGGGCGGCAGGACGCGGACGCAGGCGCTCAATATCTTTTACCAGGACGACCGCCTCGCCGCCGCCATGGCGACGCGAGCCGCGGCTCGCTGTGCGGAGCTGGGGATCGCCCACGGCGTCGCCACCGACGAGATGCGCAGCTGGACCCGTGCAGGATCGCTGCTCTGGCTGTCCTGCTGCGTCAGTATGGGCGCTTCCGTGGCGGCCCGGGCGCATGTGCTGGCCGAGATCGATAGCGGATGGCGTAGCCGACCGCTCGGCGACTGCCTGATCCGCGCGGTGTCGGAGGGTAGGGTCGAGATCGAAGACGCGGTGGCGGCGCTGGGATGCCTGATCTTCGAGGATCGCGTCAGCGTCGACTTCGACGATGGGGTCCTGCTGCTCTCGGAGCCGATCGCCCGGCGTCGCCTCGGCGGAGTCGATCGGTACCCGCAGTCGCTCGTCGATGAGTGGACCTCCTCCCGATCGTGCCTGGCTGCGGCGGCGTAGGCACCATTTGGTTGGGTCGGTGATCTGGAGGCAGTGATGGCAGAGAGGAAGTCCAGGTATCCCGGAAGGGCGGTGGTGGAGCGCACGGTCGCAGCCGCGATGGAAGCTGGCGTCGAGATCGGCGGGCTGGAACTCGACGCGCGGGGCGTGATCCGGATCCTCGCGCCGGGATCCGCGACGCCGCGGCAGGTGGACGACTATGCAGAATGGCGCCGTCAGCGTGACTGGTGATGAATCTAGGACTTCACATAGTCAGATCGCGCCTGCGGCCCGGTAAGCCGGTCGTATGGTACGTCTACGCATGGCGTGGCGGTCCGTGCGTGCACCGATCCACCGGTGTTCGTCCGACGCCGACGCGCAAGATGGTCGAACGCGCGGCGGAACTTCGGCTGGAAGCCAGGAGCCCGGAAAATACCTTCTCCGGTCTCCTCGACGAGTACATGTCCGATAAGAACCCAAAATGGGCGAAATTGTCGCCAAGGACGGCGGCGGGGTATCGCAGTCATCTGGAAGCAGCGCGAGCGAAATTCGGGAAGGCGACCCTGAAGGCCTTCAGCAACCATAAGATGCGTGCAGACCTCTATGAGTGGCGAGACAGCATGTCTGCGCACCCGCGCAAGGCCGACATGGCTATGGAAGCAATGAGAGCGGTGCTGAACTGGGCGATGCGGCGCGGCAAGGTCACGATCAACATCGCTGATGGCTTCGACCGGCTCTATGACGGTGGTCACCGCGCCGATGTCATCTGGGAGCCCGAGGACATCAAGGCCTTCAAGAAGCTGGCCGCCCCCCACGTCTTTGACGGTCTGGAGCTCTGCAGCCTGACCGGGCTGCGCCGTGGCGACCTCGTCCAACTCCCCTGGTCAGTCATCGGCGAGTATGCGATCGACTGGACGACCGAGAAGAGCGGGCGGAAGCGCCGCATCCTTATACCGCTCCTGCCACAGACCAAGGATCTGTTGGCCCGAATCAGGGCGCGTCAGGAAGAAGACTGGAAGAAGAGCAGGGCGAAGCGGCGGAAGAAGCCGCCGGCGACCGTGCTTTTCAACTCGAAGGGCAATTCCTGGACGCGGGATGGATTCAGCACGATCTTCAATCGTACGAAGAAGGAAGCCAAGATCGACAAGCGCCTGCACGACGTGCGTGGCACTTTCGTGACGTGGCTTGCACTGGCTGGTCTCACGGACGAGCAGATCGCCCGCATTGTAGGATGGTCCGAGAAGAAGGTGGCGGATATTCGACGTCGCTACGTCGACGAGAAGCGTGTCATGACCGAACTTGCCAAGCAGATCGCGGACAAGATGGGCGTGGATCCAGATGCTTGGTCAACCGGAGATCCGGACAGCGATGACGACGATGGATATCCGAACCTGTAAAACGCCCTGTAAAACGCCCGATCAGGACGAAGGATAATTGCGCCGCAGGTTCAAATCCTGCCCCCGCAACCATCCCACCACATATACGCCCGCCAAGTCACACAACCTCGCGGGCTTCCCGGCGTTCACGCCAACAGCGCGCTCGACCCACTCGCAACCGAGATCAGGTCCGGCCGGCGGGCCTCCTACGCTTGCCTATATACGCCTTCCGCCGCCCCGCTCTCGGTCGCCTGACCTGCTCCCCAGAAATCATGCCATTGGTAAGTTAGCTCGTCAGGGAGACGCGCGATGCGGCGAAGCCGTTTTACCGAGGATCAGATCATAGGCGGGCGGCATGAGCACGAGGCTCGCGTGAAGACCGCCGAGTTGTGCCGGAAGCACGGCATCAGCGATGCGACGTTCTACAGCTGGAAGGCGAAATATGGCGGAATGACCGTGTCGGAGGCGGCGCGGTTGCGGACGCTGGAGGACGAGAACCGTCGGCTGAAGAAGCTGTTGGCGGGTCGATGCTGGACGTGTCGGCGTTGAAGGATCTGCTGGGAAAAAGCTGACCCGGTCTCTTGATCGCTACGCTACGCTGCGGTGGAGAAGCTGATGGCCGACCACGGCTCCTCCGAGCCTCGCGCCTGCAAGCTGATCGGGGTCAATCGGTCGGCATGGCAATATGAGCCGCTTCGCGGGAAGGACGATGCTGTCCGCGAGCGGATGCGCGAGATCGCGAATGAACGTCGCCGGTTCGGCTATTGCCGGCTGGCGATCCTGCTCAGGCGCGAGGGCAAGGGCATGAACTGGAAGAAGGTGTACCGGCTGTATCGCGAAGAACTGCTGACGGTGCGCAAGCCTGGCGGCCGGAAACGGGCGCTGAGCACGCGAGCGCCGATGGCGATCCCGCAGGAACTCAACCGGCGCAGGTCGTTCGCACTCCATGTCGGTCAAGCCGCCACCGGGGGCAAGGCCGGTGAGGCCAAGACGGGGTTAGAGCCGATATCCCAGCGATAGCATCACGTTGCGCGGGGCCGATACGAAACAGTCCCCGCGGGCGAGGCAGGAGGCATAGCCGCGGTTGTCGAGGAGGTTGGTGGCGTTGAGGCGCAACCGCCAGCGGTCGCGCTCCAGCTCGACCAGCGCGTCGACCATGGTGCGTGCCGGGGTGACGATCGTCCAGGCGGCATTGCCCGACACCTGTTGTCCCAGATAGCGGACGCCCGCACCCAGTCGCAGCGTCGCCCAGTCCCCCTGGAACGTCTTCGTGCCCCAGGCCGACGCGGTATGGCGCGACAGATAACCGATCTCGCCCGTATCGCCGTCCACGTCGTTGAAGCCATAGGCAAGCGACAGGTCGTAATTGCCGGGCAGGGTGCGCGTCGCCTCCAGCTCGAACCCTTGGGTGGTCAGCTCTCCCGCCTGAATCTGGCCGAGCGGGTTGCTGGGATCGGGGACGGGGCGGTTCCGCTCCTTGATGCTGAAGCCGGTGAGCGTGACGAGCGTCGCGCGGTCGGGTTGCCACTTCACGCCGCCCTCGAACTGCTGGCCGGTCTGCGGGCGGAAGGGGGTGCCGGCGCTGGTCTGGCCGGCGACCGGCTGGAAGCTTTCGGTGTAGCTGAAAAAGGGCGACAGGCCCGCGCCCACGTCACCGATGATGCCGGCGCGGAAGGTCGTGGCGGCGTCGGTGGTTCGGCTGATCGCGCCGCTCGTCGTGTTGAGGCTGGCGGTGCGCACATGGTCACGCCGTGCGCCGAGCACCACCGAGACGCGGTCCCACAGTCGGATCTGGTCCTGGACATAGAGGCCGAGCTGCTTCTGCGTGTCGCGGGTGAACGGTGCGGTCAGCGGCGGCTCGACGATCGACGCATAGTCGATGTCATACAGGTCGATGACCTGCGAAAAGTCGTAATTGTCGCTCTTGCGGACCTGGTTCCAGCTATAATCGACGCCCGCGAGCAGGGTGTGCTCCACCGCCGCGCCGGTGTTGAAGCGCCACTGGACATTGTTGTCGGTGGAAAAGACGTTCAGCCGCGCGACCGACGATCCCGCGATCAGGGGAATCAGCCGTCCGTTGCTGCCCGGCACATAAGGGTTGGTCGGATTGCCGTAGCTGTTGGTATAATGGGTAAAATAGTCGAGGTCGCTGTCGATGTAGCGCGCCTTCAGGCTGAGCTTCAGATCGTCGGTGAAGCGATGGGTGATGAGGCCCGATCCCTGAAGAAGCTGCCCGTCATAGCGGTCGTAACCCGGCTTGCCGACGAACAGGTAGCGCGGCAGGCGCGGGTTGCCGGGATTGTCGCGCAGCGTGCCGATGATCGGCAGGAAGTTCGCGGTCGAGCCGCTATGGTCCTTCTGATAGAGGCCCAGCAGCGTCACGTCGGTGCGTGCGCCCGGTCGCCAGGTGACGGACGGGGCGATCATCACCCGGTCGTCGGCGACATGGTCGACATAGGTGTCGGCATCCCGCACCCGCGCGACGATCCGCGCGGCCAGCGTATCGCCCAGCGTCCCGTTGACGTCGGCCAGCACCTCCTTGCGGTCATAGCTGCCATAGACGAGGCTCATGTCGGCGCTGTTGGTGAACAACGGCGTCTTCGACACGAGGTTGACGATCCCGCCGATCGAGCCCTGCCCGAACAGCACCGAGGCGGGGCCGCGCACCACCTCGACCCGCGAGAAATTATAGGGGTCGGACGTGATGCTGGCATAATAGCTGAAGATGTCGCGCATCCCGTCGCGGAATTGCAGCGCATTGACCCCGCGGATGGTGAAGCTGTCGACGCGCGTGTCGCGGCCATAGGCGTCGGAATTGACGCCGGCGGCATAGCGCACCGTGTCGGCGATGTTGATCGCACCTTGCGCCAGATAGACATCATCGGGGATGACGGTGAGCGGTTGCGGCACTTCGATCAGCGGCGTTTCGGTCTTGGTGCCCGCGAATGCCTGATCCCGCCGTCCTTCGACCAGAATCTCGCGCTGTTCGTCGGCTTCGACCCCGGCGGGGGTGCGGCGGTCGAGATCGTCGGGCGCGGCTGCCCAAGTGGGCGATGCGACCAGAGCGGCCAGCGCCGTACCGGCCAGGATGATGGGCTTCATGATGCGGTCCCCTTGGAATCTTTGAGGGCCGATTAGTGATATTGATAACGAATCGCAATGAAGAATGCGGTTATGCGCCGCTCCGCCGGTCCTCAATCGCCTGTGATGCGGTTCACGATCTCGGTGATGGCATCGCGATCCAGCGGGTCGGGATCGATCGAGTTGTGGATTCCGATCCCCTCGACCAGGGCATCGAGCGCGCGGGTCGTCAGCGGATCGAAGAAGCGTTCCAGCGCGGCCCGGCTGTTGTTCATCCATCCCTGCATCACGCTGGACACGGACGGGTGCCGGGCCGCGAAGGCGTAGAGTTCGTAGCTGAGCAACAGGGTGCGGGGCTCGGCCCAGACCGATCCGGCGATGATGTCGATGATCGCCGCGCGAGCCCCGGCGCGGTCCTGCGCGTCGGCCAGGCGGGCCCGGAAGGCGTCGGAGCTCTCCTCGGCCAATTGGGTGAAGGCGGTCGTCAACAGTTCTTCGAGCGACGCGAAATAATAGGTGACCGAACCCAGCGGCACCGCCGCCGCCGCCGCGATCCGGCGATGGGTGGTGCCCGATACGCCATGTTCGGCGATGACATCCAGCGTCGCGGTGACGATACGCCGTCGCCGGTCGGGATCGTTTGGCCGCGATCGTCCTTCCGACATGCGAAAACTCCGTTGCATAAGATGTGTACATTTGTACACATATCGCCCGACGGGGGCAGGGGCTTTCCGCCCGCCCTAACCCAAAAGAGGGAGAGGACCATGCAGGAAGCGCATCTGTCGCGGCGAGCGATTTTAGGGAGCGCGGTCGCCCTGGGCGTGCCGTCGATCGCGGCCGCCGCGCAAGGACCGCAGACGGCGACCGATATCATGGGCCGTCGGGATGGACGGTGGCTGAACGCGCCCCGATCATGGCGGGCCGGGCCGGATGGCGAACTGACGCTGGTGACCGACCGGGGCACCGATTTCTGGCGCGAAACCCATTATGGCTTCACCCGCGACAGCGGTCATTTTCTGGGCTTCCCGGCCGGCGACGCCTTTACCGCGCAACTGCGCATCCGGGGGCGCTATGAAAAGCTGTACGATCAGGCGGGCATCATGGTCCGGCTCGACGCGCGGCGCTGGGTCAAGGCGGGGATCGAATTGTCCGATGGCCGGGCGATGCTCAGCAGCGTGCTGACCGATGGCCGTTCGGATTGGGCGACGGGGCCTTATGCCGGCGATGCCGCCGATTTCTGGATGCGCGCGACCGTCGCCAAGGGCGTGTTGCGGTTGCAGGTGTCGGCGGATGGGAAGAGCTGGCCCCTGGTCCGGCTGGCCCCGTTTCCGGTGGCGAGCGCCTATCAGGTCGGGCCGATGGCGTGCACGCCCGAGCGCGAGGGGCTGGAAGTGCGATTCTCCGACCTGCGGATCACCGCGCCGCTGGGCAAAGACCTGCATGATTTGAGTTGATGGCGATGACCCAGAAAGAACGGATGCTGGCGGGCGAACTCTATCGCGCCGACGATCCCGAGCTGAGCGCGGACGCGGCGCGGGCCGCGGCCTGGATGGCGCGGTATAACGGCGCGGCCGGGGCGGGCGCGGAGGATCGTCATGCGATGCTGGCCGAAGGTCTTGGCCAGGCCGGAGCGGGGGCGGTGGTGCGGTCGCCCTTCCACTGCGACTATGGCTGTAACATCCATCTGGGCGAGCGGGTGTTCCTCAACTTCGGCTGCGTCATCCTCGACGTGGTGCGGGTGGAGATTGGTGCAGGGACCCAGATCGGCCCCGGCGTCCAGATCCTGACCGCCGACCATCCCCGCGATCCGGCCTTGCGCGCCGAGGGGTGGGAGTTCGGCCGTCCGATCCGCATCGGGGCGAATGTGTGGATCGGGGGAGGGGCGTTGATCCTGCCCGGCGTGACCATCGGCGACGATGCGATCATCGGGGCGGGCAGCGTCGTGACCCGCGACGTGGCGAGGGGCGCGACCGTGATGGGCAATCCGGCAAGGCCCGCCCGCGGATGAGCGATCCGATGACGGTGGCGCTGGCGGGGCGCGGCGGAACCAGACCGCATTTTCAGGTGCTGGACGGCCTGCGTGGCACTGCCGCCCTGCTGGTCGTCGCCTTTCATATCCAGGGCATCACCGTTCTGTTCGAGCCGGACCGGCTGTTGTTGCCGCATGCCTATCTGGCGGTGGATTTCTTCTTCGCGCTGTCGGGCTTCGTCGTGGGCTATGCCTATGACGACCGGTGGGGGCGGATGAGCGTGCGGGACTTCCTCGTGCGGCGGTTGGTACGGCTGCACCCGCTGGTCGTGCTGGGTGTGGTGCTGGGGCTGCTCAGCTATTTGCTCGATCCCTTTGCCGGGGATCGGCAACAGGCGTCGGGGATGCTGGTGGCGCTGGCCTTTGTCGCGGGGCTGCTGGCGCTGCCGTCGGGGCCGTTGCCCAACCGGCTGGGGGACAGCCATCCGCTCAATGCGCCCGCCTGGACGCTGTTTCAGGAATATATCGCCAACCTGGCCTATGCCCTGGTGTTGCGGCGGTTGAGTCTCCCCTGGCTGGTCGGATCGACCGCGATCGCCGCGCTGGTGTCCGCCGCGACGGCGCTGACGCTCGGCTCCTATGATACGGGCTGGGGACTCGCCAATTTCTGGGGTGCGCCGGTCCGGCTGGCCTATCCGTTCCTGGCGGGGCTGTTGCTCTATCGGCTGGGCGAGCGGTTGCCGCGCGTGCGGCTGGGCTTTGGATGGTTGAGCCTGATCCTGCTGGCGGTCTTCGCCGCGCCGGTGCTGCCGGAGGAGGGCGGGGTGAAGTGGAACGGCGTCTATCAGGCGGCCTGCGTGCTGTTCCTGTTTCCCGCGATCCTGATCCTGGGACGGCATTCGGACGGGGGCCGGGTGACGCAAGCGCTGTGCCGGGCGGCGGGGCGGCTCTCCTATCCGCTGTACATCACCCATTATCCGTTCGTGTATGTCTATATGAACTGGGTGGCGAGCGAGCGTGCGAGCAGCGGCATGACGGCGATGGTCGCGGTGTCGCTCTATCTGTTCACCATCGCCTTCGCCATGATCGCGCTTCGCGTCTGGGACAGGCCGATCCGCCGGTTTCTGGGGCGGAGGGGCGGCGTCGCGTAACGCCGCCCCCGACGCTCAATAGGTGTAGCGCAAGGTCGCGAACACCGTGCGCGGGTTGCCATAATAATTGCCGCGCGCGGTGGAGTTGATGCGGGCATAATAGGTCTTGTCGAACACATTGTTGACGTTGACCGACAGGCCCAGCCGCTGGTTCACCTCATAGCCCGCGCGCAGATCGACCACGGCATAGGCCCCCTGCCGGACGATGGTGGAGGGCACGAACGCCCCTTGCGCGTTGCGGGTCGCCGCCGCACCGCCATAGGTCTCGCTGAACCAGGTCATTCCGCCGCCCAGGCTGGCCCCCTGGAGCACACCGCCCTGCGGCTTATAGTTGGTGAACAGCTTGACCATATGCTCGGGGATGATCGGGGTCAGGGTCAGCCCCTCGACCACCGGGTTGATGTCCGACAGATATTTGGTGCGGGTCAGGCTGTAGCCGCCATTGATCCGCCAGCCCGGCAGGATCTCGCCCGATGCCTCCGCCTCGATGCCGCGTGCGCGGACCTTGCCGAGCTGATAGACGATCAGCAGGTTGTCGGGGTCGTTGATCGTGCGGTTGCGCTGCGTGATCTGATAGGCCGCGGCGGACAGCAACAGGCGCTTGTCCATCAGGGCCAGTTTGGTTCCCGCCTCATATTGGTCGCCGACCAGCGGCTCGATCGGGCGTCCGTCGGGGCGCTGGCGGCCGCCCGAGCTGACCGGACTGAAGCTGTCGGCATAGCTGGCATAGACGTTCCAGTCGCCGGTCACGTCCCACACCGCGCCCGCATAGGGGGTGAAGCGGCCGTTGAAGCCATAGCGGGTCGGGGCCGGGATCGTGCCCGAGGCGACCAGAAGGGTACGGATCGTCGTGTCCCACCACGTCACGCGCCCGCCGCCGGTCAGGGTCAGGCCCGTGACCGGGCTGAGCCGCATCTGGCCGTAAATGCCATATTGCTCCACGTCGGTCGCGCTGCCGCCATAGACCTGGGTGACGAAGCGGTTGGTGCCCGGCACGCGATAGGGCGCCGAGGGGCCATAGGGCTTCAGCGCCGGTTCGGGCGGCGAGACGGGATCGAAGACGTTGATCGTCGCAAAGTTCGACAGGCGGGTATAATAGGAGGTGCCCGAGCTGGCCTGATAATCCCAACCCAGGATCAGCGTCTGGTCGCGGCCGAAAAGCGGAAAACTGCCGATCGCATTGAAGTCGAAGGCGCGGGTCTGTTGCTTGCTGTCGCCGCGATAGGCGATCTGGTTGGTGACGCCCTGATTGGCGGCGGTCACCGGCTGGCTGCCGATATAGCTGTAGATGTCGATGCGATCGACATCGGTATAGAGCCCGGTCGCGCGCAGCGTCCAGCGGTCGCTGACCCGGTGCGCCAGTTCGGCGAACCCGCTCCACGTCCTGGATTCGAACCGGTTCCATTCCGCACCCAGATAGGTGGAGCGATCGACCGACAGCAGCCGCCCGTCGCTGCCATCGCTGCCGCCCGCATAGCCGGGCAGGCCCGACTGGATCGCGGGGCGGAAGCGGTCGTAATTGCCCCCGACCGTCAGGGTGGTGCGCTCGCCGATCTTGAGCGCGCCCGTGGCATAGGCGGCGACGCGGTTGCGGTGCGCGGTGTCGAAGAACTGGTCCTGATCCTGGCCCATGACCCCGAAGCGGAACCCCAGCCGCTCGCTGGCGGGGAGCGACGCGTCCAGCTCCAGCCGGACATTGTCGAAGCTGCCCAGCCCCGCCACCGCCTGCACCCGCGCGGTGTCGAGCGGGCGTTTGCGGACCAGGTTGATGCTGCCCGCCGGATTGCCCGCGCCGCTGAACAGCCCTGCGGGACCGCGCAGCACCTCGACCCGGTCATAGAAGAACAGGTCGGGCACCACGGCGGGGAAGGCGAGGGCGAAGGTCGGGACACCGTCGATCAGGTAATTGTTGATCGCGAAACCGCGCGAGAAATAGGACGGGTCCTCGCTGCCCACGCCGTTGACGGTGATGCCGTTGGTCGCGGTCAGCGCATCTTCCAGCGTGAACAGATTCTGCGCCTCGATCTGGTCGCGCTCGATCACCGTGACGGTGTTGGGAATGTCCTTGAGCGGGGTCACGGTCTTGCCGACCTCGCGGCCATAGCTTTTGCCGAGCACGACGATGTCGTTGCCGGTCTGGTCCCCCGCTCCATTGTCGGTCGACGGCGTGGCACGGTCCGCGACGATGGGCCGGGCCCCCTCGGCCAGCGCCGGTGCCGCCACCCCCGACAGAGCGAGCGCAAGCGTCTTCAATGCCGAACCAGCCAGCATGTCGTTCCCCAATCTTCTATTGATATGCAGTCGCAATAGTCATGAGGTGCGCGGGCGTAAACCCCCATCATGACAAAATCATCATCTTGGGGTCGGCGGGTCAGCGGCGGCGGCGCGTCTTTCCGCCGGAGGGGGCCATGTCTTCGGGCGGTTCGCCGGACTCGACCAGCTCGACGACCTCGAACGCATAGCCGAGCCAGCCCCGCTGGCGCATCGCCTCGGCCATGGCGGCATCGTTCGCCTTGGCGTCCTTGCGCGACTTGGCATGGCCCCAAAAGACTTCGGTACGACCACCGCCCAGATCGGCGACGATCCGCCAATAATGGGTGAAGGGCGCGGCGGTCGGGCCGATCGTCTTCACATAGCCATCGGCCATGGTGGCGGTCAGATAGCGGGTCTTGCGTGCCATCATGCCGTCATAGCGCGGCTCGGCGCGATGCTCATCACCCTTGACGCCGCTGCCGCCAGCCCCCTACCGATGCGACGCCGGAATAATCCGGCAATGATCGCGCCGGTTCTCCCGACAAGGGGGATTAAAAGGGAACGCGGTGAGGGCGGCGACGCCCGAATCCGGGGCTGTCCCTGCAACTGTAAGCGGTGAGCGGATACGCACGGGGCGGCGATGGCCGGTCCAGCCACTGGGGTGACCTGGGAAGGCGCGTATGCCGCGATGACCCGTGAGCCAGGAGACCTGCCGGCGTCAGGTCGCTCATGCCTGGTCCAGGGGATGGCCGAGGCTAAGGTCTTTTCCGACGAGCGACGCCAACGATGGCGGAGGCGCAATGGTTTGCCATGGCGAGTGCGGAAGAGCGTCCAGTACGCATGGCATCCGGCCGTTCGGAGACGAACGGAAAAGCCTCGGCTTGTTTGCGACGAGACGCTATGGGCAATTGTATGTTATATCATTACAGATTCGGAGCGGTCCATCTGGGCCTGTGGGGTGGCGCGGCGCTTGTCCTGGGGACGGGACCCGCCTGGGCGCAAAAGGTAGAGGGGCAGGGGGCCGATGCCACCGTGCTGGTCGTCGGCACACGCGATAAACAGGCGCTGGATACGCCCAACGGCACGGCCAGTCGGCTGGGCCTGACCCCGCTGGAGACCCCTGCCAGTATCGCGTCGCTGGATGGCGAGACGATCCGCGCGCGGGGTGACCTGTCGATCGTCGATGCGACCACGCGTGCGCCGGGCATCGCCAGTGTCGCCAATCCCGGCAATGGCGGCACCGCGCTGTCGGCGCGGGGCTTTTCGGGGCAGGGATCGGTGCTGCAACTGATCGACGGGGTGCGGCTGTTCCCGGCGGCGGGGACGATCACCTTCCCGACCGATCCCTGGATGGTCGAGCGGATCGACGTGCTGAGCGGTCCCGCCTCGGTCCTCTACGGCCAGGGCGCGCTGGGCGGCGCGGTCAACGTCGTGATGCGCAAACCCACGGCGCAAACGCATGGTCAGGCCGAGATCGGCTATGGCGCACAGGACAGTGTCCGCGCCGCCGCCGGGATCGGCGGACCGTTGGGGGAGGCGCTGGGCTATCGCGTCGATGCCAGCTATCGCCGTTCGGACGGCTATGTCGATCGCGGGCATTCGGACAGCGTCGCCTTGTCGGGGACGCTGAAATGGACGCCCTCGCCGATGTTCGCGGTCACGGTGCGGGGCGATCATGGCGACCAGCGGCCGATCGGCTATTTCGGGACGCCGCTGATCGACGGGCGGCTCGACCTTCGAGTACGCGACCGCAACTATAATGTCGGTGATGGGCGGATGCGGTTCCGCGACGACCGCGCCTCGGTCCAGATCGATTGGACGCCGAGTGCGGTGATCAGCCTGTCCAACATCGCCTATTATCTGACCAGCGATCGCTTCTGGCGCAATCTGGAGAATTATTGCTGGGTGGGCGCGGGCGGCACCTGCACGGATGGTTCGACCGGCACCCCCGGCACGATCCGGCGGAGCAGCAATTACGGCATCCGTCACGACCAGACCCAATGGGGCGATCAGGCGAGCGTGACGTGGCGGACCGGGCTTGCCCCCGGCATCACCAATGCGCTGGTGGTGGGCGGGGAGGCCAATCTGGTCCGCTTCACCCATGAGAACGACTTCGGGTCGGACGCGCAAGTCGATGCGGTCGATCCCTTCGCCTTCGATCCCGGCCGCTTCCTCGATACGCAGGGGATCGCGCCCCGATACCGCACCCGCACGACCGCGCTGGCGGTCTTTGCCGAGGACCGGGTGACGCTGGGGGCGAAATGGTCGGTGATCGGCGGCTTCCGCTATGAGGAGAATCAGGTCCGTCGCTGGGCCATCGCCTATCCGGGCGGGACGCGGACCGACAGCTTCGTCTTCGAAAAGACCTTCCACAATGCGACCTGGCGGGCGGGCGTCGTCTATCAACCGGTGCCGACCCTGTCGCTCTATGCCCAATATGCCACCGGCGTCGATCCGCTGGGCACGTTGACCACGGTGTCGACCGGGCAGGTGGGATTCAGCAACGCGCGCGGCCATCAGGTCGAGGCGGGGGCCAAATGGCTGTTCCTGGGTGGCCGGGGCAGCGCGACGCTGGCGGCCTATCGGATCGTGAAGACCGGGCTGCTGGCGCAGCGTACCCTGTCGAGCCCCGTCGAGCAGGTGGGGCAGCGATCGGCCCAGGGGATCGAGGCGGCGGTGTCGGTCGATCTGCCACGAGGATTCGGGATCGACGCCAACGGCACCGTCCTGGATGCGCGGTTCGACGATTTCCGGTCGAGCGGCGTCGATTATACCGGCCGCACCCCGCCGAACGTGCCCGAGACGCTGGGCAATCTCTGGCTGCGCTGGGATGCATCGGCCAAGGTGCAGGCGCGGGCCGGGCTGCGTTATGTGGGGCCGCGCTTCTCGGACAATGGCAATGTCTTTCGCATACCCGGCTATGCGACGGTGGACGGCACCCTGTCCTATACGCTGAGCCCGCGCCTCGCGCTGGACCTGCGGGTCTATAACCTGTTCGACAAGGCCTATGCGGTCACCGCCTATGGCGACCAGCAATGGCTATTGGGGCGGCCGCGCGCGCTGGACATGGGCATCCGTGCGGCGTTCTGACCGTGCCTGGGGAAGGTCGGCCGTGCGGCTGGCCTTCCTCGTGCATCGCTGGGCGGGGATCGTCGCCTGCCTGTTCTTCGCGATGTGGTTCGCGAGCGGGCTGGTGATGCTATACGTGCCCTATCCCGCGCTGTCGCCCGCGCAAGGCTGGGCGGGGGCGACGCCGATCGACTGGAGCCGGGTCGATATCGCGCCGCGAGGCGAGGGTGGTGCCCGGCGGATCATGCTGGAGATGCGCGACGACACCCCCGTCTGGCGGATCGAGGGGGCGGAGGGGGAGACGCGCATCCAGTCGGCGGAGGCGGGTTCCGCGCCCGCTGCCGTCGATGCCGCCTATGCCCGCCGCGTGGCCGCGCGCTTCGGCCGGGCGGCGGTGCGCGGGGTCGCGCCGATCGGGCATGACCAGTGGACGGTGGCGGGCGGTTTCGACCGGCACCGCCCCCTGTGGAAGGTCGCACTGGCCGATGCCGCCGGGACCGAGCTTTATGTCTCCAGCCTGACCGGGCAGGTGGTGCAGCGGACGACGTGGGATCAGCGTTTCTGGAACTGGCTCGGCTCGGTGCCGCACTGGATCTACCCCACGGTGCTGCGCCGTGACGGCGGGCTGTGGCGGCAGGTGGTGATGTGGGTGTCGGGGCCGTGCATCGCAGTGGCGTTGACCGGCATGTGGATCGGCATCCTGCGCCTCCGGGCGGGGCGGCGGCGCTATCGCGGCGGGCGGGTGAGCCCCTATCGCGGCTGGATGCTCTGGCACCATGTCAGCGGGCTGCTGGGCGGTGTGATGCTGACCACCTGGATCGTCAGCGGTTGGCTGTCGGTTGATCCGGGACATGCCTTTGCGGGGAGCGCCGCGCCGCCCGAGGCGATGCGGGCCTATGCGGGGCAGGCGGGCGAACCCGTCGCGCTGGACCGGCTGGCGCGCCTGGCACGGGGCACCCGCACCGTCGAATGGAGCGGCGATGCGGGATTGCGGCGAATTGCGATCGACCGCGCATCGTCGCATCCGCGCTGGCTGGAGCAGGCGGGCCTGGTCGCCGCGCGGCCGGTCGTCCCCGCCCGCGCGGCGATGCTGGTGCCCGGCGGGCGGCTGGTAACGAGCGAGCGGCTCGACCGGCCCGACTTCTACTGGACCTCCACCGCGCGCCTGCCGGTCGTGCGGATGCGGTTCGACGATCCGGCGGCGACATGGCTGTATGTCGATCCGATGAGTGGCGCGGTGATCCAGCGACAGGACCGCGTCCGGCGCGCCTATCGATGGGTCTATACGTTGCTGCACTGCTGGGACTGGCCGTGGCTGACCGCGCGGCGGCCCGCCTGGGATCTGTGGATGTGGGTCTGGTCGATCGCCGGAATGATCCTGTCGGTCAGCGGCGTGGTGGTCGGCTGGCGGCGATTGCGGCGTCCCGCGCGCATGGGCGGGTGAAAACATGCGTGTCGGGCTTGGCGTGGGGGTGGGCGCCCGCTTAGATGGGGGCATGTGGCAACTCTACCAATTCCCGCTCTGTCCCTTTTCGCGCAAGGTCCGGCTGTTGCTGGGCGAGAAGGGCGTCGGTTACGAATTGGTCCGCGAATCGCCGTGGCAGCGGCGCGACGAATTCCTCGACATGAACCCCGCCGGGCAGACCCCGGTGATGGTCGATGAGGAGCGCGGCGTGTTGCTGGTCGATTCGATGGCGATTTCGGAATTCTTCGAGGAGACGGTCGAAAAGTCGGCGATGATCAACGGCACCGCCATCGGCCGCGCGGAGATACGGCGGCTGGTGACGTGGTTCGACACGCATTTCTATCAGGACGTGACCGGCCCGCTGCTCCACGAGCGCATGGTCAAGCGGGTGGCGCGCACCGGCAGCCCGGATGCCAAGGGCCTGCGCGAAGCGATGAAGGCGGCGGTCGGGCATCTCGACTATACCGATTATCTGCTCGACCATCGCAACTGGCTGGGGGGCGCGACGATGAGCCTCGCCGATCTGGCGGCGGCGGCGCAGATTTCGGTCGCCGATTATCTGGGTGGCATCGACTGGAAGGGGCATGAGCAGACCGCGCGCTGGTATCGCGGGTTGAAGAGCCGCCCGTCCTTCCGCCCGCTCCTGTCCGAGCGGATGGAGATGGTCACCCCGCCTTCGCATTACGACAATGTCGACTTCTGACGCGCCCGCCGATCGGATCGGGATCGAGGATTTCCTGGCGGTCGACATCCGCGTCGGCACCGTCATTGCCGCCGAACCCTTCCCGGAGGCGCGCAAGCCTGCGATCAAGCTGACCATCGATTTCGGGGAGGTGATCGGCGTCAAGCGCTCCTCGGCGCAGATCACCCGGCATTATACGCCGGAGACGCTGGTCGGGCGGCAGGTGGCGGCGGTGGTCAACTTCCCAGCCCGTCAGATCGGGCCGATGATGTCCGAGGTGCTGACCCTGGGCTTTCCCGATGCGGAGGGGCAGGTGGTGCTGATCGCGCCGGATCTGGCGGTGCCCAATGGGGGGCGGTTGTTCTGAAGTCGAAGGCCACGTCCTACCGGTAACCACTTGGCACTGCCTGACTGTTAGCCTTAACATTTTATCTTGCGCCGCGCGCCTCGACGCGTACCATTCCCGCTCGACCGTAGGGACATAACCCACGGAGGACAGGAGGGGATATGAAGTCCAATCGCTGGGTCGGCCATGCCATGGCCGCCATGCTTGCGCTATCAGTCGCGCCACCCGCCATGGCGCAGGGCGACCAGATGGCACCGATCGCCATACCCGCACAGCCGAACGCCATCGCGCTCAACACCGGACCCTTGCCGGGCGCGAAGACCAAGGAAAGCTGGCACAGCCAGTATAACAGCGTCTTCGCCCGCAACGTGACCGAGGCGACGCTGACCCCCTTCCTGCCCGATCCGGCCAAGGCGACCGGCGCGGCGGTGATCGTGGCGCCCGGCGGCGGGTTCCGCACCCTGTCGATGCAGAACGAGGGCTGGGACGTGGCCAAGGCGCTGGCCGACCGCGGTATCGCCGCCTTCGTCCTCAAATATCGGCTGAACCAGACGCCCGCCGATATGGGCGCGTTCGAGAAGTCGATGGCGGAGATGTTCTCCAGCGTGGCGCGCCCCGCCGCACGGCCCAGCCCGCAAGACGCGCTGAAGGGCCTGGCGCCGCAGATCGCCGACTCGCGCGCTGCCTTCGCGCTGGTCCGTCAGCGGGCGGGGGAGTGGAAGGTCGATCCGAACCGGATCGGCATGGTCGGCTTTTCGGCGGGCGCGATGCTGACCGTGGCGACGGTGCTCGACGGACAGGCCAGGCCCGCCTTTATCGGCGACATCTATGGCCCGCTCCAGCCGATGACCGTCCCCGCCGACGCGCCGCCCATGTTCGCCGCGATCGCCGCCGACGATCCGCTGTTCGCGGGCAAGGGCTTCGGTCTGATCGACCAGTGGATGGCGGCGAAGAAGCCGGTCGAGTTCCATCTTTACGGTCGGGGCGGGCACGGCTTCGGCATGTATCCGAAGGCAACGACCAGCACCGGGTGGTTCGACGCCTTTTACCGCTGGATCGTGATGGAGGGGTTCCTGAAGGCGAAATAATCCTCCCCTGGAAGGGGTGGGGGCCAGCGAAGCTGGTGGAGGGGGGAGTGCCACGCGGGACTCGACTTGTCGAAGCCCCCCTCCACCACCGCTTCGCGGCGGTCCCCCTCCCCGTGCCGGGGAGGATCACTCGAGGCTCTTGGACGCCTGCTCGAACAGATCCTTGGACAGCCCCGGCGTCCCGACGATGCGGATCAGTTCCGCGCACATCAGCCGCGACCGCTTGGTGTCGAACCGCCGCCAACGGCCCAGCGGCGGCAACAGCTTGGCCGCCGTTTGCGGGTTGAGCCGGTCGAGCGCGATCAACTGGTCCGCCAGGAACCGGTAACCCGATCCGTCGGCGGCGTTCAGCGCGCGCTGGTTCATCCCGAACGCCCCGATCAGCGCGCGTGCGCGGTTGGGATTGGCGAGGGTGAAGTCGGGATGCTGGGCCAGCCGCTCCACCACCGCGCCCGTGTCCCCCCGCGACGACAGCGCCTGGGTCTGGAACCATTTGTCGAGGACCAGCGGATTGTCGGCATAGCGGTCGTGGAACCGGGCGAGCGCGATCTCCCGCTCGGGCGCATCCGAACTGACCAGCGTGGTCAGCGCGGCCTGCCGGTCGGTCATGTTGTCCGCCGCCTCGAACTGCGCGAAGGCGAGCGCGGCGGCGTCGGGCGCGCCGCTGGCCGCGATATAGCCGAGCGCGACGTTGCGCAGACGCCGTCGCCCCTTGGCCTCGGGCGAATAGACATAGGTCCCTTGCGCCATCTCGGCATAGAGCCGCCGCCACACCGGTTCCAGCGCATGGCCCAGCCGGCCGCGCAGTGCCTCGCGCGCGCTGTGGATCGCATCGGGATCGACCGTCACCATCTGGTCGCCGACGAAATTCTCGGACGGCAGCAGCACCGCCTCGGCCAGGAAGGCGGGTTCCAGTCCCTCGGCCTCCAGCGTGCGCGCGACCGCGTCGATCACCGCATCGGCCTGCACCTCGCCATCGATCGTGCCCGCGACCAGCGTGTCGAGCATCAACTGCTGCATCGCCTCATACCGGGCGAAGGGATCGTCGTCATGCGCCGACAGGAACGCCAGGTCGGCCGCGCTCCGGTCGCTCTCGATCACCACGGGGGCGGAAAAGCCGCGATTGATCGACAGGACGGGGCGCTCGGTGACGGCCTCGAAGGTGATGGTTTCCGCCACCTGGTCGAGCAGGATCAGCCGCTCGTCGGTCAGCGGCCGACCCGTCTCCGCCCCGAACAGCCGCACCTTCAGGGGCAGGACCATCGGCTGCTTCAGGCTCTGCCCCGGCGTGGCGGGGACATGCTGGGCCAGGCGCAGTTCCGCGCGACCGCCGCCGGGCTGGTGGGACAGCCCCGCCGAAATGCGCGGGGTTCCGGCCTGTGAGTACCAGAGGCGGAATTGCGACAGGTCGATGTCCCCCGCCTCCTCCATGCAGGCGACGAAATCCTCACAGGTCGCAGCCGTCCCGTCGAAGCGGCTGAAATACAGGTCGGTCGCGGCGCGGAACTTCACCGGGCCCAGCATCGTCGCCATCATGCGGATCAGCTCGGCCCCCTTGTTGTAGATGGTGGCCGTGTAGAAATTGCTGATCTCGATATAGCTTTCGGGGCGCACCGGATGGGCGAGCGGCCCTGAATCCTCCGGGAACTGGCTGGCGCGCAGGCCGCGCACATCCTCGATCCGCTTGACCGCCGCCGATCCCTGGTCGGCGGAGAAACTCTGGTCGCGATAGACGGTGAAGCCTTCCTTCAGGGAAAGCTGGAACCAGTCGCGGCAGGTGATCCGGTTGCCCGACCAGTTGTGGAAATATTCATGTGCGACGACGGCGGCGATCGCGTCATAATCGTAATCGGTCGCGGTGTCGGGATCGGCGAGGATATAGCGGCTGTTGAAGATGTTCAGCCCCTTATTTTCCATCGCGCCGAAGTTGAAATCGTCGACCGCGACGATGTTGAACACGTCGAGGTCATATTCGCGGCCATAGACCCGCTCGTCCCACGCCATGGCGAGTTTCAGCGCGTGGAGCGCATGATCGGTTTTCGCCAGGTCGGCGGCGCGCACCCAGATGCCCAGCGTCACCTCGCGCCCGCTCATCGTGGTGAAGGTCGATGCGTTGACCGCCAGATCCCCCGCCACCAGCGCGAACAGATAGCTGGGCTTGGGGAAGGGGTCGTGCCACTCCGCCCAGTGGGTGCCGTCGTCATTCTCACCCTTCGCCACCGGATCGCCATTGGCGAGCAGCACCGGATAGCGGCCCCGATCGGCGGTCATCCGCACGCGATAGACGCTCAGCACATCGGGGCGGTCGGGGAAAAAGGTGATGCGGCGAAACCCCTCCGCCTCGCACTGGGTGCACAGATTGCCGCCCGAGGCATAAAGCCCCATCAACTGGGTGTTGCGATCGGGTGCGATCGTCACCTCGGTCTCGACGACATGCGCATCGCCCGACAGCGGCACGACGAGTTGCTCTCCCTCGATCCGCCAGTCGTTGACGGCGACGCCGTCGATCGTGACCGACAGCGGCGTCTGGCCCGCGCCGTCCAGCCGCAGCGGTTCGTCATGCGCGCCGCTGCGCGTGACGGTCAGCGCGGCGCGCACCCGCGTCTCGGCGGGGTCCAGCGCGAAGTCGAGCGCCACCTGCGGCACCGCCCAGGCGGGGGGCGTATAATCCTCCCGCCGGATCGCGGCGGGGGTCATGCTGGGCTGGGCGGCGCTGCGCTGGTTGTCCATTCCGGGAATATAGCCGCGCCGGACCCGTCCGGCCACCGGTGAGGCAGGAAAAACCGGGACATGGCGCGATGGGCGGGGTTGATCGGGGCAGGGGGCGTGTTACGCCTGCGTCCTGTCATCCCCCCGAAAGGTCCTGCATGTCGCGTTCGACGGCTCTGCTGCCGCTGCTTCTCCTCCTGTCCACCGCCGCTGTCGCGCACGATCACGATCACCTGCATTATCAGGCGACGAGCCCTGCTCCCGCGCAAACCGCGCCGCAGCGCAGCCCGGCCGAGCGCAACGCCGTCATCACCGCCCCGCTGCCCGAGGATCAGGCCGCGATGAAGGCGCATGTGATGTTCCTGGCCAGCGACGCGATGGCGGGGCGCGAGGCGGGGACGCGCGACTATGATATCGCCGCGCAATATGTCGCGGCGCAATTCTATGCGGCGGGGCTGCGGCCCGGCGGCGACGAGGGCGGCTATCTGCAAAAGGTGCCGCTGGTCGCCTATCGCGTCGCGGACAAGGGCAGCGCCCTGTGGACTCCGGCGGGCGGGCGGCCACAGGAACTGGCGTTCGGCGAGGATTTCGTGCCCTCGCCCGTGCCCAATGCCAAGGAGACCAGCCTGTCCGCGCCGGTCGTCTTCGTCGGCCATGGCATCGATGCCGCGCCCTATGGCCTGAACGATTACAAGGGCGTCGATGTGCGCGGCAAGATCGTCGCCTTCCTTCCCGGCACGCCCGAAGGACTGGGTGGCGAGGAGCGCGCCTTTTTCGGTTCGGCGGCCAACAAGGCGGCGCTGGCGGCGGCGCGTGGTGCAGTCGGCGCGATCCAGATCGACATGCCCCGCGCGGGGGGGCGGCAGCGGCCCTTCGCCACGCTCGCCCGCTATTATGACGCGTCGCGCGTGACCTGGGCCAACCCGGACGGCACCGCTCATGCGATGACGCCCACGACCCCGGTGCTGGGCACCCTGTCGCAGGCAGGCGCGGCCAAGCTGTTCGGCAAGGGCTGGGACGCTGTGGTCAAGGCCGCGGCGAGCGCCAAGCCCGCCTATAAGCCGCTGATCGCCAAGGGCATGCTGACCGTCGCGTCGAAGACCGGGTTCAAGCCGATGGACAGCGGCAACGTCATCGGCCTGATCCCTGGCAGTGACCCCAAGCTGAAGGACGAGGTGGTCGTCCTGTCCGCGCATCTCGACCATATCGGCACCAATGAGGGTGGCGATGGCGACCGGATCAACAATGGCGCGCTCGACAACGCCATCGGCATCGCCAGCCTGATCGAGGAGGCCAAGCGCTTCAAGGCGGCCACCCCGCCCAAGCGCACCGTCATGTTCTTGGCGGTGACGGCGGAGGAAAAGGGGCTGGTCGGCTCCGACTATTTCGCCAACCACCCGACCGTGCCGCTCAAATCGATCGTCGCCGACGTCAATCTCGACATGCCGATCCTGACCTACAAGTTCGAGGATATGGTGGTGTTCGGCGCGGACCGCTCGACGCTGGGGCCCATCGTGCGCAAGGCGGTGGGGGCGATGGGCCTGCCCGTCTCGCCCGATCCGATGCCGGAGGAGGGGATATTCGTCCGCTCCGACCATTTCCGCTTCGTGCAGAAGGGCATCCCCTCGGTCTTCCTGTGGCCGGGTCAGGCCGGGCCGGGCAAGGCGGCGGTCGCGGATTTCATGAGCCACCGCTATCACAAGGTCGGCGATGAGATCGACCAGGGCATCGACTGGAGCCAGGGGCCGCGCTTCGTCAGCGTGAACTACGCCATCGCGCGCGAGATCGCCGACGCGCCCGAGCGGCCGGTGTGGAACAAGGGCGATTATTTCGGCACCCTCTATAAGGGGCCGATGGCGGCGAAGTGATCTGGGACCAAATGATCCAACCTCCGTCCAGCCTGAGCGAAGTCGAAGGCCAAGCGATGAACTTCGCCAAGTTGCTAGTCCTGGGCGTACACTTCGACTTCGCTCAGTGCGAATGGAGGTTGTCATTATGACGGCGGGCAGTTTCGAGGCATGAGCAGGTTATTTGTCTTCGGCCTGGGCTATGCCGCCGGGCACCTTGCGGCGCTGTTGGAAGGCCGTGGCTGGTCCGTCGCGGGCACGACCCGCGACGGGCGCGGTGGTACGCTCCGTTTCGACGACCGCGAAAGCGTGGAGGCGCAGATCGCCGCCGCCACCCATATCCTGTCCTCAGTCCCGCCCGAGGGCGAGCATGATCCGGTGCTGGTCACCTATGGCCCGCAACTGGCGCGGTCGGAGGCATGGCTGGGTTATCTCTCCTCGACCGGCGTCTATGGCGATACCGGCGGGGCCTGGGTGGACGAGAGCGCCCCCATCGGCTCCGGGCGGCGCGCGGCGCGGGCGGCGGCGGATGCGGACTGGCAGGCTTTGGGCGCGCGGGTGTTTCGCCTGCCGGGCATCTATGGCCCCGGCCGCTCACCGATCGACCGGGTCCGGGCGGGACGCGCGCACCGGGTCGGGCTACCCGGCCAGGTGTTCAGCCGGGTGCATATCGCCGATATCGTGTCGGGCGTGATCGCCGGGTTCGACGGCCCGGCGGGGGCGTATAATCTGTCCGACGATCACCCCTGCGATCAGGACGCGGTCGTCTCCTACGCCGCCACGCTGGCCGGGCTGGAGCCGCCGCCTCTGGTGCCGCTGGAAAGCCTGTCGGCGGCGGCGCGCGGTTTCTATGCCGAGAACCGGCGCGTCGCCAACGGCAAGGCCAGACGGGTGCTGGGCTGGCGGCCCCGCTATCCCGATTACCGGTTGGGCCTGCGCGCCTTGAGCGCGATGACCAGCCCCAGCGCGGTCACCGCCGCCCCCGCGCCCGCCAGCAGCGACCAGCGATAGCCCTCGAACACCGTCGACAGGCTCATCGCGATGACCGGCACGATGACGCTGGAATAGGCCGCCTTGGCCGGGCCGATGGCGCGCAGCACCCGGTAATAGAGCGGAAAGGCCAGCGCCGAGGCGAACAGCCCCAGATAGAGGATGCCCAGCACATAGCCGGTCCGCATCTCGAACACCGGCGGCCCGTTCAGGCTATAGGCGATGATCGCGTCGAGCGCTGACCCGATCAGCATCGCGACGCTGATCGTCGCGTGCATCGGGAAGCGCTTGGCGGTCTTTGTCGCCTGCATGACATTGGCGATGGAGGCGGACAGGATCGCGACGATGGTCAGGGCGATGCCGGTCAGCGCGCGGGCAGGCCCCGCCGGATCGACCCGCGCCTCATGCACGAACAGCAAGGCCGCCCCGGCCATCGCGATGGTCGAGCCGACCAGCAACTGCCGCCCCATGCGCTGCCCCAGGAAGATTCGCGCGAAACCGGCATTGGGGATCAGCAGCATCGCGAAGACGACCGCCACCAGCCCGGAGGTGATATACGCCTCCGCCCGGTAGACGAAGTTGAAATTCAGGACGAACTGGAACAACCCGATTCCGGCGGCGAACAGGAAGCCGGTGGTGCCCAGCCGAAAGCTCTCCCGCCGGGCCAGCGCAAAAGCGCCCATCGCCAGTCCGCCGATCAGGAAGCGATAGCTGACCGACCAGGTGGCGGGGACGACGGTGATCTGGTCGCGGATGACCAGCCAGGTCGATCCCCATATCAGCGTGACGATCGCGAAGGGGATCAGGACGGCGGCGCGGGTCGAGCGTGGGCCGGTGTCGAACTCGCTCACAGGGCGGCGATCGCATCGGCGAGGCGGGCGACGTCGCGGCCGTCACTGTCCCAGGCGGTGACCAACCGGATTTCGCCCTCCGCCCAGTCGTAAAAGTCGAAGCCTTGCGCGCGGAGTTTCGCGGCCTCCTCGGGCGTCGCGCGCAGGAAGACCTCGTTCGCCTCGACCGGGTGAACCAGTCGGTCGCCCGCCGCCCCCGCCAGCCGCTCGGCGCATGCATTGGCCAGCGCGCCGTTGGCGACCCACAGGTCGTTCTCGACCATCGCCAGCACCTGTGCCGCCAGATAACGTCCCTTGGACATGAGCAACCCCGCGCGCTTGCGGCGGCGGCGGGTGACATCGGCCAGGCCGGGCTTGAAGAAGACCAAAGCCTCGGCGCTCATCGCGCCGTTCTTGACGAAGCCGAAGGACAGCGCCTCCACCCCCGCCTGCCAGGTCAGTGCCGCAGGCGTGCAGCCCAGCCGCGCCACCGCATTGGCGAAGCGCGCTCCATCCATATGGAAACCGAGGCTCCGGTCCTTCGCCAGCGCGCCGATCGCGGCGACCTCGTCGGGGTTGTAGACCCGGCCATATTCGGTCGCGTTGGTGATCGAGATGGCGTGCGGCTGGACCCGGTGGACGTCGTTGGCGATGGCGTCGATCACCGTCCGGATCGTATCGGGGGTCAGCTTCGCGCCGTCACCATCGGCCAGCATCAGTTTCGCGCCATGGGTGTAGAATTCGGGCGCACCGCCCTCGTCATTCTGGATATGCGAGTCGCGGTGGCAGACCACACCGCCATAAGGCGGGCAGAGCGCGGCCAGCGCCAGGCAATTGGCGGCGGTGCCGGTGGGGACCCACAACACCTCCACGTCATGGCTGAACAGATCGGACAGCCGCTCGTCCAGCGCCCTGGACCAGCGATCGCCGTCATAGGCGGTGTCCATCTGGTCGGCCCCGGCGATGGCCTCCATCACCTTGGGGTGGATACGGGCGGCGTTGTCCGAGAAGAAGCGCATGGCTCCCGCGTTTGGGGGAGGCGCCCCCATGCGTCAACACTCCTCTCCCATTCCGGGCGTCAGTGCGGGGCGATGCCCAGTTCGACACCCGTCTTGTCGTGCAGCGCGAAGCGGTCGACCAGATCGGCGCTGGCCCGGTTATAGCCGATCACCTCCACCGCCGATCCGTCCCGCCGCAACCGCGCGACGATCTTGTCGAGCGCCCCCACCCCCGAGATATCCCAGAAATGCGCCGCCGACACGTCGATCGTCACGCCGCGCCCCTGCTCGGCCCGGAAGGCGCGGGTGAAGCGATCGACCGAGGCGAAGAAGATCTGCCCCGTCACCCGGTAGCGGACCATGCCCGCATCCTCGATCCGCTCGACCGCGAACAGGCGGCGGACCTTGCCGGCGAAGAAGATGCCGGACAGCAGCACTCCAGCCGCCACGCCCTGCGCCAGGTCGCGCGTGGCGACGACGACCGCCACCGTGACCAGCATCACCACCGAGGAGGTCGGCGGATGGCGGCGCAGGTTGGGGATCGAATTCCAACTGAACGTCCCGATCGACACCATGATCATGACGGCGACCAGCGCGGGCATCGGAATCCGCCCGACCACGGGCCCAAGTCCCGCGAGAAGGATCAGCAGCACGACCCCGGCGGTCAGCGTCGACAGCCGCTTGCGCCCTCCGGACGTGACGTTGATCACCGACTGGCCGATCATCGCACAGCCGCCCATGCCGCCGACCAAAGCGGCGGCGATGTTCGCGCCGCCCTGTCCCATGCACTCGCGCCGCTTGTCGCTGTCGCTGTCCGTCATGTCGTCGACGATCTGCGCGGTCAGCAGCGATTCGAGCAGGCCGACCGCCGCCATGGTCAGCGAATAGGGCAGAATGATCCGCAACGTCTCCAGGGAGAGGGGGACATGCGGCAGCGTCAGGCTGGGCAATCCTTCGGGCAGGCGGCCCATATCGCCGACGGTGCGCACCGGCAGGCCCATCGCGATGCTGATCGCGGCCAGCACCAGGATCGCGACCAGCGGCGAGGGCACCGCCTTGGTCACGCGCGGCAGCAGATAGATGATGGCCAGCCCGGCGGCGACCATCGCATAGCTGTGCCAGGTCACGCCGGTCAGTTGCGGCAGTTGCGCCATGAAGATCAGGATGGCGAGCGCGTTGACGAAGCCGGTGATGACCGAGCGCGAGACGAACTGCATCACGAGATCGAGGCGCAAGGCCCCCGCGACGATCTGGATCAGGCCCATCAGGATCGTCGCGGCGAAGAGGTAATCGACGCCATGGTCGCGGACCAGCGGCGTGACGACGACCGCGACGGCGGCGGTCGCGGCCGAGATCATCGCGGGCCGTCCGCCCAGGAAGGAAATGACGATCGCGATCGCGACCGAGGCGTAGAGCCCGACACGCGGATCGACGCCCGAGATGATCGAAAAGCCGATCGCCTCGGGGATCAGGGCGAGCGCGACGACGAGCCCGGCCAGCACGTCGCGGCGCGCCTCGCGGGCGCTGGTGAACCATTGGGTTCGATAGGTTTCAACGGTCATGAGAATACCAGAATTTCGCGCATGGCGAACGCGCTCACGGGCGGGGCGCGGGATGAAGAGCCATGCATTCTGTTGTCCGGCGGATCGGCGGCCGGAATAGCCACCCGGAATTTCACCGGGTCCTTGCGAATGACGCGGCCTTTAACGGGACGGGGGCGGGGAGGGCAAGTCCTGCGTGGATTGTTCAGCCCCTGCCGTCATCCCAGCGAAGGCTGGGATCTTTCACCCAGTTCCATGCGCCATCGAGAGAGGCCCCAGCCTGCGCTGGGGCGACGGTTCCCCCTATTCCTCGCCTTCGCCGCCATCCCGCTCGTCGGGCGGGCGGCGGTCATCCGGGCCGGGGGCGGGGCGGTCGCCGCGGCGGCGGCCGGGGCCAACGGTGATCGAGCCGTCCTCACCCATCCGCATGTCCAGTCCCATGCCCTGGATGATGTCGCCCACCGGATCGCTTTCGACCGGCATGACCTCTTCGTCCATCCCGTTGGCGAGCGCGTCGGGATCGACCTCCTCCTCCTCCACGACCGGTGCGGGCACCGGCGGGATGTCGAGCGCGGACTGCATGAAGGCGCGCCAGATCCGCGCGGGCACGCCGCCGCCCGACAGGCCGGGATTGGGCTTGTTGTCGTCATTGCCGACCCACACGCCCACGACCAGATCGCGCGCGAAACCCATGAACAGCGCGTCGCGCGAATCCTGCGTCGTGCCGGTCTTGCCATAGGCATCGACGGTCAACAGCGCCTGCCGCCCGGTCCCCGTCTTGATCGAGGAGGAGAGCAGGTCGAGCATCCCGTCATGCACGGCCGAGGAAAAGCCGGTCTTGCGATCGGTCAGCGACTGATACCAGGCCTTGTCGCGCACCTCGGTCAGGCCATGGGGCGTGACCGGATAGCTTTCATTGGCGATGGCGGCATAGGCGGCGGTCAATTCCAGCAGGCTGACGGTGGAGGTGCCGAGACCGATCGTCGCCTCGTTCGCGATCGGCGTGGTGATGCCCAGATCGCGTGCGGCCTTGATGACCGCCTTCACCCCGACCGCCTGGGTCAGCCGCGCGGCGGCGACGTTGGACGAACGCGCAAAGGCCTGGCGTAGCGTGATCTTGCCCAGATAGCGCCCGTCGCTGTTGCGCGGCTTCCACCCGGCGATGTCGACCGGCTCGTCCTCGATGGTCGAATCGGGCGTCATGCCCGAGCGCAGCGCGGCCAAATAGACGAACAGCTTGAACGCCGATCCCGGCTGGCGCCGCGCTTGCGTCGCGCGGTTGAACGGGCTCTTGGAATAATCCTTGCCGCCGACCATCGCGACGACGCGGCCATCGGGGCGCATCGCGACCAGCGCGACCTGCGCCTGTTGCAGACCGGCGCTGCGCACCGTGCGCTCGGCGATTCGCTGGAGACGCGGGTTGAGCGTGGTCTGGACGGTCGCCTCGGTCTTGATCTCGCCCGCCTGGTCGCGCGCCTCGGGCAGCACCCAGTCGGCGAAATAGGTGCCGCTGGGCAGCGTCTCGGGCCGCGAGGCGAGCACCCGCTGCGGCTGGACCGAATCCGCCTCCGCCTTGGTCAGGAAGCCCGCATCCTCCATCGCCGCGACGACCACCGCCTGCCGGGCGCGGGCACCCTTCAAATTGCTGGTGGGGGCGAGGCGTGAGGGCGCCTTGACCAGCCCCGCCAGCATCGCCGCCTGGCCGATGTTCAGCTTGTCCGGCGTCCGACCGAAATAATGTTTCGCCGCGGCGGTGATGCCGTACACATTGTCGCCGAAATAGACATTGGACAGGTACCGCGACAGGATCTCGTCCTTGGTCAGCCACGCCTCCAGCCAGAAGGCGATCATCGCCTCGCGGATCTTGCGCCCCGCCGTGCGGTCGGAATCGAGAAAGGCGTTCTTCGCCAGTTGCTGGGTGATGGTCGATCCGCCTTCGCGCACCCCGCCCGACCCGACATTGTGCCAGGCGGCGCGCAATATGCCGCGCGGGTCGATGCCCCAATGCGAATAGAATCGCCGGTCCTCGATCGCCATGAACGCCTCGCGCACATGGGCGGGCAGCTTGGCGGCGTCGACCGGCGCGCCGATGATCGCCCCGCGCCGCGCGATCGGCGTGCCGTCATCGGCGGTCAGCGTGATCGAGGGCGGCGTCGGCGGCTGGAGCGAGCGCGACAACGGCGCGGTGACGGCCAGCCAGATGATCGCCAGCACCAGCAGGATGATCCCCGCGCCCGTCCCGCGCGCGATCCACCGGCCCCAGCGGATCGGACGGCGCGACGCCTCCTGACCCTCGGACGGATCGTCGCCGAAGGACCAGCTTTGCGTCTCCGCATCGTAAAGCGGATAATTCTGCCCGACCGGCTCATAGGGACGGTCGATCGGGGTACGGTCGGGATTGAACGGGTCGGGGCGCATCACAGGGTTCCGGTGGTCGGCCACTCGCGTGTATTACTCCACCAGAACACCGCGCGCAAGCTCATGCGCGTGTTTACCCCGTTTGCGGCACCTCGGGCAAGCGTTCCGCCGGGGGTGTGTCCCCGATCAGGCCAGCACGGTGCGCGACGATGGTCGGGACCAGCGCCTGCCCCGCCACGTTGATCGCGGTCCGCCCCATGTCGAGGATCGGATCGATGGCGAGGAGCAGCCCCGCTCCCTCCAGCGGCAGGCCCAAAGTCGACAGGGTCAGCGTCAGCATCACCACCGCACCGGTCAGCCCCGCGGTCGCCGCCGAACCCAGCACCGACACCAGCACGATCAGCACATAATCGCCGACATGCAGCGGCAGGCCATAATATTGCGCGACGAACAGCGCGGAGATGGCGGGATAGATGGCGGCGCACCCGTCCATCTTGGTCGTCGCGGCAAAGGGCACCGCAAAGGCCGAATAGGCGCGCGGCACGCCCAGCCGCCGCTCCACCGCATCCTCGGTGACGGGCAGGGTGGCGATCGACGAGCGCGACACGAAGCCCAACTGGATCGCGGGCCAGGCGGCGGCATAGAAACGCTTCGGGGAAAGCCCGTTGGCGAGCAGGAGCAGCGGATAGACCACGAACAGGACGAGGCCGAGCCCGATATAGACGGCCAGCGCGAAGCTGCCGAGCGCGGACAGCGACTGCCACCCGTAGCGCACGATCGCATTGCCCAGCAGCGCGCCCGATCCGATCGGCGTCAGCCGGATCACCCAGGACAGGATTCGCCGGAAAATCGCGAGCGCCGAGGCGTTGAACGACAGGAAGCTTTCCCCCTTGTCGCCGACCCGCACCGCCGCGACGCCGATCGCCACCGCCATGACGATGATCTGGAGGATATTGAACGACAGCCCGGTCTTCAGCGCCCCGCCGTCGCCCGCGCTGGTCGAGGCGGAAAGGCCGAGGATGTTGGACGGAATCAACCCGCGCAGGAAATCGAGCCACGATCCGGCGGTATCGGGCCGCACCGCGCTGCCCGGCGCGACGCCCGCATGAAGTCCGGGTTGCAGCACCGTGCCCAGCGTCAGGCCGATCGTGACCGCGATCAGCGCGGTGATCGCGAACCAGATGAAGGTGGCCGCGACCAGCCGCGCGGCATTGTTCAGGTCGCGCAGCGCCGCGATCGACGCGACGATGGCGGTGAAGACCAGCGGCACGACCAGCACCTTGAGCAACTGGACGAAGCTTTCGCCGATGATGCGCAACGCCTCGGCCAGCCCCGCGACATTCTGGCTCCGCGCGAACAGCCCGAGCAGCAGGCCGACCGCCATGCCGAGGAACACTTGCGCCCCGAAGGAAAAACGGAATTTCATACGCCGATAGCTAGCGAACCAGCGAAACGATCCCAACCAAGATTTGCAAGGGGGCGGGATAGTTGGGGGATCGCCCCTCAACCCGTTGTCCGGGTGCCCATTTTAGGGGCGGGGGGAGAATGGTGCTGCCGGTGAGGATTGAACTCACGACCTCAGCCTTACCAAGGATGCGCTCTACCACTGAGCTACGGCAGCACTCGCGTCTCGACGCGGGAAGCGCGCCTAAAGAGGATCGGGCGGACATTGTCAAGCGCTTGTTGTTGGGATTAAGCCGATCGCATGGCAAAAGACGAACGCGCGGAACGGCTGGCGGCGGCGCTCCGAGAGAATCTGAAGCGTCGCAAGGTCCAGGCGCGTGGGTTGGACGATGGCCCGGACGGTGAAGGCAAGGGTGCAGCCCCGGCCACCGATCGGAGGCCTTAACGCGACGCGATCACCGCCAGGATCAGCGCCACGTACATTATTCGGGCAGAAACCCCGCGATGCTCCAACACGGCCCTAAAAACCGACATCGTAAAACAAACAACCAATTTGGTTGAAATATAACATGAGTTTCAACCATCAGTTAGATGATGAATGAGAGGTTAACCATCATTTTGTATCGCAGATGAAAACGATTTTACTATTGATGCGGCGTGGGGAGCCGTTCGAAACAGGGGATAGCCGCGTTAGGGCTATATGGCAGTGCCGCGCTGGCCGTTTCGATACCTTTGCCGGTCGTTGCTCAGGCCGCGCAGATCGACCGCGACGCGCAGCGGATTCAGGAACAGCAACAGCAGCAGGCGCGTGATCGGGCCGAGCAGTTCGATCGCTCGCAAAGCCGCGCTCCGACTGGCGAGGGAATCCGATCGCCGGATACCGCAGGCACCGATGGCGGCGGTTGTGCGGAGATCAGGTCGGTCCGACTGGTCGGGGCGAGTCGTTATCCGTTCAAGAGCTTTTCCGCGATACTCGATCCGCTGCGTGGGTCATGCGTCGGTATCGCGGCCATCGATGCGGCGCTTCGGGCGATTACCGACCGCTATGTCCGTGACGGATTCGTCACCACCCGGGCCTTTGTCGGGCCGCAGGACCTGAAATCGGGGGCGCTGACGATCACGGTCATCGAAGGCCGGGTCGGCGGTTTCAAAGGGGCTGGAGACGGTCGGAGCTACGGTACGGGCGAGATGGAGGCGGCCTTTCCCGCGCGTCCCGGCGACCGATTGAATCTGCGCGCGCTGGAACAAGGCGTCGACCAGCTCGCGCGTCTGGCCAAGGGCGATCCGAAGATCGACATCGCGCCGGGCGACGTGCCCGGAACCAGCCTGGTCCTGGTGGATCGCCAGCCGCTGTCGCGCTGGATACGCCCGTCGATCACCATCAATGATCAGGGCGCGGCCAATACCGGACGGTGGCAGGCGTCCGCCGGATTGGAAATCGATTCGCTGCTCGGCGTCGCCGATAGCTGGTCGCTCTACTATCAGGGCAATGCCAGCCCCGATCGCGAACGGCGCGCCTATGCCTATGGTGGGTTCCTGTCCCTGCCGCAGGGTTGGTGGACGGTATCCATGTCGGCGGGGGCGTCGGGCTATCGATCGGTGCTGGAGGGCAACGGCCTGCGCTTCACGGCGAGCGGGCGGACCCTGACCGGCTCCGCGACGCTGGACCGCATGATATTCCGCGACGCCCAGACCAAGCTGTCGCTGTCCGCCGGACTGTCGCTGCTCGATACGCGCAATCTGGTCCACGGGATCACCCTGCGATCGGGCAGCTATCGGATCGTGACGGGCGACGTCGGGATACGCTGGCAGCGGCGGGTCGCCAAGACGCAGTTGAGCGTGTCGGGCAGCTATGACCAGGGGCTGGGCGCCTTGGGCGCGCATACGGTCGACGCCGGACCGGGTGGGGCGACGGGGCGCTTCCACCGATTGCGGCTCGACACGATGGCACAGACGCCCTTCGAAATAGGGAAGTCGCGACTGACCAACGTCTTCGTGCTGCGCGGGCAATGGTCGCTCGACAATGTCTTTCCCGCCGACCGGTTCAGCCTGGGTGGCCCGTCCACGGTCCGGGGGTTCCGCGATGACGGGATTTCCGGGCGGACGGGCATCGCGTTTCGCGATCAACTGGGTATCGGCCTGATCGATCTGGGCAAGGCGTATCCCGAGTTGGCGACGGCGGTGTCCGCCTATCTCGCCTATGACGTCGGGGCGATCCGGCCCGTTCGCGGGGACCCGTTCGAGCGCGGATCGCTCCAGTCGCTCAGTGCCGGGCTGATGGCGCGCGGACGGCGTGTCCAGGCGGAATTCACGCTCGCGGTGCCGCTCTCCGCACCGGTCTGGGTGCGGCATTCCCCTACCTTGTTCAGCACCAATATCAGGATCACCCTGTAATGTCGGCGATGGTCGTTCGTGCCCTGGGTTCTTCTTGGGCCGGGGAGCGGCGATGCGGACGCCGAAGGGCCCTTCGCGCCCTGGTCGCGACCGCGCTGGCGTCCTCGGCGCTGTCGCCTGCGCTGACCCAGACCACCGCACCGGTCGCGGTGGCGCCCGTTCAGCCCGCCAATGCCCGAACGGGGATGGACGTGACGGCCGGTGGCACGCCGATCGTCAACATCGCGAAGCCTGACGCGAACGGCACCTCCTATAACGTCTTCAACCGCTTTTCGGTGGGCAAGGAAGGGCTGGTCTTCGACAACAGCCCGACGACCGGGAACAGCGCGACCAGCGGCTTCCTGCTCGCCAATCCCAATCTGGTCGGCGGCAAACCGGCGTCGCTGATCCTCAACGAAGTCACCGGCGGCGTCCGCACCACGATCGCGGGGCCGGTCGAAATTTTCGGGGGGCGGGCCGCGCTGGTGATCGCCAATCCGACCGGCATCGCCTGTGACGGTTGCGGATTCATCAATACGAGCCGGGTCAGCCTGGCCGCCGCCACGCTGCGCTTCGGTGCGGACGGGACGTTCAGCGGCTTCCGGATCGCCGAGGGCGGCGACGTGACGGTGGAGGGGCAGGGGCTGCTGGCGGGCAATGTCGATTATTTTGATATCATCGCCGCCGCCACGCATATCAATGCCAGCCTCTATGCCAAGGACGTGGTGATCGCCGGCGGCGCGGGCGTGTTCGACTATGCCGGTCGGGCCATGAGCGCCGACAATGGTGGTGCGCGCACCGGGGTCGCCATCGACTCCTCCGTGCTTGGCGGCATGTACGCCAATCGCATCCGCCTGATTGGAACGGGCGCGGGGCTGGGCATCAATCTGCGGGGGATGGTCGCCGCGATCGACGGACCGCTGGTCATCACCAGCGATGGCGATATCGCGCTGGGCTCTACGACGGCATCGGGTGACGTGTCGCTGACGGCGGTGCGAGGAACGGTGACGCTGTCCGATCTGACCTATGCCGGTGGCGCGCTCGACATCACCGGACGGTCCATCCGCCAGGGCGGGGGCTTTGCCGGAGCGCTCGGCCATGTCGCCTGGCGCGCGGAGGACGGCGTCACCCTGGATGGCGGCAAGGGCATCTATGCCGGGCTCGACGACCAGGGCGCGTTGATCGGAACCGGGGCGCTGTCGATCGGGGCCGGGGGCGCGATCGGGCTGGGTAATGCGACGCTGGCGTCGGCGGGCGTGACACGGATCGATGGCGGTGCGTTGAGCCAGGCGGCGGCGGGGCGGATGTTTGCAACGGACATCGCGCTGGGCACGACCGGCGCGCAGTCGTTGACGGGCACGCTCAGCGCGAGCGGAAGCCTGACACTGTCGGGCGGGCAAGTGGTTGTCGGTGGCCCCACGACCGGCCTGACCTCTGCCACGGCCAGGGCCAGCGACCATTTCACGATCGCCTCGGGCGGCGCGTTCCGGACCAATGGCATTGCCACCCTGACCGCGCCGACCCTCGACCTGGCGGGTACGGTGTTGGGCGGCGCAGGGCTGGCGCTCCAGGCGACGGGCTTGAATGCCAGCGGGCCGGTGCAGTCGGGTAGCGACTTGAACGTCACCGTGGCCGGTGACGCGGCGTTGGGCGGCAATTGGACGGCGAACGGCGATGCGACGCTTACCGTCGGCGGCGCGGCATCGGTCAGCGGCGCAATGCTGGCGACCAAGCGCTTCGGCTTGCAGGGGGGGACCATCGGCATCGGCGGTTCGGTGCAGGCGGGGGGTACGCTTTCGCTGCAAAGCCGGGGCACGCTTATCACCCAGGACGGTGCCAGGCTGCTGGCGAATGGTGCGGTCGATATTCGCACGGCTGGGGCGATCGCCCTGGCGGGTCAGGTCAGCGCGAACGACACGCTGACCATCCGCACGGCGGCGGGGCTGGACGCGGGCAACGCGACCCTTGCCGCGACCCATGGACTTCTCTTGAACGCCGCATCCCTGCATCACGGGCAGGGGGGGCAGATATCCGGTGCGGGGGTGACCCTGACCACGACCGCCGGGCAGGTGCTGGAAGGCGCGATCCGCTCCTCCGGCGACGCCGTGTTGCAGGGCGATGCCATTGACCTGTCGGGCATTGCTGAAGCCGAAAGCGGCCTGACGCTTTCGGGGCGGCAAGTGCTGGTGTCGGGGACGGCGACCGGGCTCGGGGCAATGTCCGCCCGTGCGAGCGAGAGCCTGTCGATCATGACCGGCGGGGCGGTGCAAACCAATGGGTTGGCGACCATCGATGCGCCGACCTTGGCCCTTGCGGGGACGCTGCTCGGCGGGAGCGGGGTGTCGGTCGTCGCGAACGGCCTGACCGGCAACGGTCTTGTCCGGTCAGGCGGCGACCTGAGCGCGACGCTTGCCGGGACGGGATCGATCGGCGGGCAGTGGACGGCGAGCGGCGATACGCGACTGACGGTTGTCGGCGACCTCGCTTTGTCGGGTAGACTGCTGACCGGCAAGGTGCTGACGGTCGGCGCGGCCAGCGTCACGATCAATGGCGATGTCGAGGCGGGAACGACTCTGTCGCTGGATGCGGTGGGCAATCTGTCGAGCGGCGCGTCCGCCAAGATTCTCGCCAATGGCGCGATCGGCCTGATTTCGGCCGGCGCTGTGTCGTTGGCCGGACAGGTCGGCACGAACGATTCGCTGACGATCCGCGCCGCCGGATCGCTCGATGTAGGGACAGCGGCCATCACCGCGACGGGGGCGCTGGACCTGAGCGGCTTGTCGCTGACTCAGGGGCAGGGTGGCCGGATATCCGGCGCGGGCGTGACTTTGACCACGACCGCCGGGCAGATGCTGGGCGGCGCTATCGGCGCCACCGGCGATGCATCGCTGACGGGGGACGGGATCGACCTTTCGGGCACGGTCGGGGCGAGCGGCGCGCTCGATCTTTCCGCGCGTCGGCTTGTCGTGTCGGGCACGGCGTCCGGGCTTGGCGCGGTCGGCGTGACGGCCGGGGAGAGCCTAACGATCCGGGCGGGCGGTACGGTCGAGACCAACGGCGTTGCCACCCTGGCGTCGTCGGCCTTCGACCATGCCGGGACGGTCCTGGGCGTGAGTGGGGTTTCGCTGCGGGCGAGTGGGTTGACCGGTAACGGCGCGGTCCAATCCGGGGCGACGCTGACCGCCGTCGTGTCGGGCGATGCGACGCTGGGTGGAAGCTGGACGAGCAAGGGCGATGCGACCCTGTCGGTCGTGGGGGACGCCACGTTCACGGGCGCGCTGGTGGTGGCCAAGGCCCTGACCTTCGAGGCGGGTAGCCTGTCGCTGGGCGGGGTGGTCCAGGCCGAGGGTGCGTTGTCGCTGTCGACCATCGGCAATCTGGTCATGGGCGAGAATGCACAGCTCCTGGCGAACGGCCCGGTTGGTGTGACGGGCGGCGTGGCGACGCTGGCGGGACGCTTGGGGTCGAATGATGCCCTTTCCATCCGTGCAAATGGTCTGCTCGACGCCGGGAGCGCAGCGATCGCCGCAAAGGGCCTGCTGCGGCTCGAAGGCTTGTCGCTTGCCCAGGCGGTGGGTGGCGACATCGCTGGGAACGGCGTCACACTTGTCGCGCAGAACGGGCAAAAGCTGGCCGGCACGGTCCGTTCCACCGGGGATGCGACGCTCAGCGGCGATGTCGTCGACCTGACCGGGACGCTGAGCGCAAACGGCAATCTGACCATCGCCGGACGCCGGTTGGTCGTCAGCGGAACGGCAACCGGGCTGGCCGCCGCTGCGGGGACGGCGACCGAGGGATTCGCGATCGCCTCGGGCGGCGCTTTCCAGACCAACGGCATTGCCACACTGACCGCGCCGATCCTCGACTTGGCGGGCACGGTGCTGGGCGGTGCGGGGGTGGCACTCCAAGCGACGAGCCTGAACGCGAGCGGCGTGGTGCAGTCGGGTGGCCACTTGAACGCCACCGTGGCCGGTGACGCGGCGCTGGGGGGTGGCTGGTCGGCGGCCGGCAATGCGACCTTCGGTGTTGGGGGGACCGGATCGGTCAGTGGCACGATCCTAGCGGCCAAAACCTTTCACTTGCAGGCGGGCACGGTCGCCATCGACGGTTCGGTGGAGGCGGGCGGTATAGCGTCGCTGACGAGCCTGGGCGCGCTGACCACATCCGGGGGTGCCAGGCTGCTGGCGAATGGCGCGGTCGATATCCGCGCGGCTGGGGCGATCGCCCTGGCGGGTCAGGTCGGTGCGAACGATACGCTGACCATCCGTGCGGCCGGGGCGCTGGAGGCGGGGAATGCGATCCTCACCGCGACCCATGCGCTCGACCTGAACGGAGCGTCTCTGCACCAGGGCCAGGGCGGGCAGATATCCGGTGCGGGGATGACCCTGACCACGACCGCCGGACAGGTGCTGGCAGGCGCGGTTCGTTCGTCCGGCAATGCCGTGCTGCAAGCCGATACGATCGACATGCCGGGTATCGTCGAGGCGGATGGTGCCCTGACGCTGTCGGGGCGCGTCTTGTCGGTGTCGGGGATGGCGACCGGGCTCGGGGCGGTATCCGCCCGTGCGAGCGAGAGTTTGTCGATCATGCCCGGCGGGGCGGTGCAGACCAACGGGTTGGCGACCATCGGTGCACCGAGTTTGGTTCTTGCGGGGACGCTGCTTGGCGGAACCAGCGTGTCGGTCGTCGCGACCGACCTGAGCGGCAGCGGCCTCGTCCGGTCGGGTGGAGACCTGAGCGCGACGCTTGCCGGTACGGGATCGATCGGTGGGCAGTGGACGGCGAGCGGCGATACGCGCCTGACGGTTATCAGCGATCTCGCTTTGTCGAGTGGCCTGCTGACCGGCAAGGCGCTGACGGTCAGAGCGGCCAGGGTCACGGTCGATGGCGATGTCGAGGCGGGGACGACGCTGTCGCTGGATGCGGCGGGTGATCTGTCGAGCGGCATGGCGGCCAAGATCCTCGCCAATGGCGCGGTCGACCTGACTTCGGGTGGAGCGGTGTCGCTGGCGGGACAGGTCGGCACGAACAATGCGCTGACGATCCGCGCCGCCGGGGCGCTCGACCTGGGGGCAGCGACGGTCACTGCTGGAGGAGCGCTGGGTCTAAGCGGCCTGTCGCTGCTTCAGGGGCAGGGCGGCACGATCAGCGCCACCGGCGATGCATCGCTGACGGGGGACGGGATCGACCTTTCGGGCACGGTCGGGGCGGGTGGCGTTCTTGGTCTTTCCGCGCGTCGGCTTGTCGTGTCGGGCACGGCGACAGGGCTTGGCGCGGTTGGCGTGACGGCGGGCGAAAGCCTGACGATCCGGGCCGGCGGCACGGTCGAGACCAACGGCGTCGCCACCCTGTCGTCGTCGGCCTTCGACCATGCCGGGACGATCCTGGGCGTGGGTGGGGTTTCGCTACAGGCGAGTGGATTGACCGGTAACGGCACCGTCCAATCGGGGGGGGCGCTGACCGCCATCGTGTCGGGCGATGCGACGCTGGGCGGAAGCTGGACGAGCAAGGGCGATGCGGCCCTGTCGGTCGTGGGGGACACCACGCTCACGGGCATGCTGGCGGTGGCCAAGGCCCTGACCTTCGAGGCGGGCAGTCTGTCGCTGGGCGGGGTGGTCCAGGCTGAGGGTGCGGTGTCGCTGTCGACCGTCGGTAATCTGGCCATGGACCAGAATGCGCAGCTTCTGGCGAACGGTCCGGTTGGCGTGACGAGCGGCGGCGTGGCAACGCTGGTGGGGCGGTTGGGGTCGAATGATGCCCTTTCCATCCGTGCAAGTGGTCTGCTCGACGCCGGGAGCGCGGCGATCGCCGCAACGGGTGCGCTGCGGCTCGACGGCTTGTCGTTTCGCCAGATGGTGGGTGGCGACATTGCAGGCGACGGCGTCACCCTGGTCGCTCGGAACGCGCAAAAGCTGGGCGGGAAGATCCGGTCGACTAGCTATGCTGCCGTTAGCGGCGATGTGGTCGACCTGACCGGAACCCTGAGCGCGAACGGCGATCTGACGGTTTCCGGACGCCAGGTGGTCGTCGGCGGAACGGCCACCGGGCTGGTCTCCGCCACGGGAATGGCGACCGACAGTTTCACGATCGCCTCGGGCGGCGCGTTCCAGACCAACGGCATCGCCACATTGACGGCCCCGACGCTCGACCTGGCGGGTATGGTGCTGGGCGGCGCGGGCGTGTCGCTCCGGGCGACGAACATCAACGTCACCGGCGGGATCCAGTCGGGCAGCGATCTTGCCATGACCTTGGCGGGGGACGCGCGGCTCGACGGTAGCTGGGTTGCGGACGGCAATCTGACCCTGGGGATCGGGGGGCAGGCCGTGATCGGTGGGACGATGTCCGCGGCCAAGGCACTCACGGTCAACGCCGCTGGCCTGACCATCGGCGGCGGGTTGCAGGCGGGCGGGACGCTCTCGGTCGAGTCCCAGGGCGATCTCGGCACCAGTGCGTCCTCCCAAATCCAGGCGAACGGCGCGATCGGGCTGACGGCGGCTGGATCCGTGTCGCTGGCGGGGCAGGTCGGCGGCAACGGCATGGTCGGCGTGACCGGACGCGCCATCGTCGTGCCCGGAACGGTGCAGGCGATCGGCAATCTCTCGCTCAGCGGCGAAACTCTGAGCCTCACGGGCAAGGCGCTGACCGCGGCGGACGGCGCCGTCGCGATGACGGGCGCGGTGGGGATCGACGGTACGCTGTCGGCGGGTGGAAATCTGACGCTGGATGCCGCCGCCTTGTCGACGCGTTCGACCGGTCAATTGCTGACCAACAAAGCCTTCGCACTGACTGCGTCCGGCGCGTTCGATCATCGCGGCACGCTGGATGCCGCCTCGATCCAGGCCTTGGCGGATTCGATCGCCAATGACGGCACGATGGCGGCCAGCGCCGATCTGGCCCTGTCGGCAAATGCCGACATCATCCAGGCCGGTACGGTCCAGGCGGGGAGGAATCTGACACTGGAGGGCGCGGCCCTGACCTTGTCGGGCAAGAGCTATGGTGCGGTCGCTGGGGGCACCGGTACCGGCCTCACGATCCGCAGCGATGCGATCGGCTTCAACCAGACATCGGACATCCAGTCGGGCGGCACGCTCGATATCGTCGGGACGCAGGGTTTCGCGACGCTGGGCAGGATCGTCGCGATGGGCCGTGCCGGCATCCATAGCGACGGTGCACTGACGCAAGGAGCGGTGGCGAGCGGCAATGATCGCTTCGCGTTGACGGCGGGTACGACGCTCGACCAGACGGGGGCGCTGGCGGCGATCGGCCGGATCGATCTGTCCGGGGCGGCGATCCGCAATAGCGGCAGTGTGACCGGCAATGACGAGCTGGCGCTCGATGCGACCAACGCGTTGACCTCGACGGGTATCCTGCAATCGAGCGGCGCGCTTCGGCTCGCCGCGCCGATGCTGACCCTGTCGGGCAAGGCCATCACCAACGATGTGCTGTATCTCGACGGTACGGCGATGACCCTGTTGGGTACCGCCTCCGGCCTGAAGGGAATCGATGCGCGGCTCGGCGATCTGAGCCTGGATAGCGCTGGGGTTCTGCAAAGCGGGGAGGGCTTCGCGTTAACCCTCGCCCGGCTCGACAATGCGGGGTTGATCGCCAGCGACAAGGCGCTGTCGGTTTCGACCAGCGGTGGATTCGCCAATAGCGGCCAGATCGCCGCCGAAACTGCTCTGACCGTCGCGGTCGGCGGGGACGGCGTGTCGAGCGGACTGCTGCAAGCCGGTGGCGATCTCGACCTCCGGATCGACGGGGCGGCCAGCCTGTCGGGCACGCTTTACGCAGGCAGCAACGCCACGATCGGTGCCGCAAGCCTGCGGTCGTCGGCGGCGATCACGTCGCAAGGCGCGATGAGCCTGACGGTCGGCGGCGAAGCGGCCCTCGCGGCGGCGTCGACCACCCATGCCAAGACCGGCATGACGCTTTCGGCGGGTGCCATCTCCGCATTGGGGACGCTGCAGAGCGACGCAGCGCTGGCATTCACCGTCGGGGGCGGGTTGACGCTCGGGGGGCGGACGCAGGCGAGCGGGACGACGCGATTCGACATCGGGGGCGCGGCGAGCGTCGACGGGACGCTGGCCAGCGGCGGCGCGCTGACCCTGAACGCGACCGCCGTGTCGATCCCCGGCCGGATATTGGCCAACGACGGGGTGTCCATCACGGCCTCTTCGTCGGACCTCGACCTGACCGGCACGATCCAGGCGGTCAAGGACGTGGCGTTGAACGCGGTCGCCTGGCTGCGGATCGGCGAAGCGACCCCGGCGTCAGCGGGCGGGTCGAGCGGCAGCGGCTCGGGCTCCAGTTCCAATTCCAGCGGGACAGGGGGCGGTTTGGGCTCCGGCGGGGGCGGAACATCATCCTCGGGCGGCGGGTCCGGCTCGGGCGGGACGGTCGGTGCGATCGCGATGACCCTGCCGTCGCTGGGTTCGTCGATGACCTATGGGTCGCTGGCATCGAACGGCGAGGTCGCGCTTCGGGCGGCCAATGTCCAGATCAACGGTACGGTCGCGGCCAAGGGCGCGCTGTCGCTGTTGGCCGACCACCTCCTGTCGGTTCAGGGCGGTGCCTGGAGCGATACCACGCTGATCGCCCAGGGCAGCGAGGTGACGTTGGGTCTGTTGGGCAGCATGGCCGCCGCCGGTGCGGTCGGTGTCACGACTCAGGGCGATCTGGTCAATCGGGGCATCGTCGCGTCCAATGCCGGCGCGCTGACGATGACGGTCGGCGGAGCGTTCGACCACCGGGGCACGCTGTCCGCCAGCACCGACCTGCGCATCCACACCGGGCTCGACTATGTCGCGAGCGGCACGGTCTCGGGTGGTTCGGTTGCGATCGAGGCGCGCGACATCACGCTGGACGGTCGGACGGTCGGCGTCGGCGGGCTGTCGGTTTCGGGTCGCACCCTTACCCTTGGCGAGGCCAGCGATATCGAGAGCAAGGCGGCGCTGACGCTGCGAAGCCGGGGGGCGACCTCACTGGCGGGCAAGCTGCTTGCCGAGGGGAATCTCACCGCCACCACGGACAGTTTACTGTCGCTCGCCAGCACCGCCGATATCCAGTCGGGAGGTATGCTGAAGCTTGAGGCGCAGGGCGATCTCCTGACCGCCGCGAGCAGCCGGATCGTCGCGATCGGCGCGGCGCGGGTGAAGGGCGATGCGGTGACGCTGGCCGGCTCGCTCGCGGGCAACGCCGCGCTCGACCTGATCGCGGCGAGCGGCCTGACGCTGACCGGCTCGGCCACGGCACTGGGCGAGGTGACGGCCTCCGCGAGCGTGACCAACCTGTCGGGCCGATTGGCGAGCGGTGCGGGCCTCCGCCTTGCCGGGGGTGCGATGGTGTTGGGAGGCACCTCCACGCTTCAGGCGCTCGACGGACTGACGCTATCCGCGACGGTGCTGACGGGGAACGGCACCATCCAGGCGGGCAAGAACCTGACCATCGCCAGCCAGGGGGGCGTAGGCCTGGGCGGGACGCTATCGGCGGGCCGAGTCGACGATCAGGGCAGGATGACCAGCCTCGGCGACTTGGAGGTGACGGCCGGCGGGGCGCTCGACCTGAATGCCGTCGTCAGTGCGACCGGTCGTACGACGCTTGTCGCGCAAGGGCTGGCGCTTGGCGGAACGCTCACCGGGTTGGGCAATCTGTCGCTGGACGCGGCGACGCTGGCGACGACGGGCAGTGCCAAGGTGGGCGGGACGATCACCGCCGCCGTTCGGGGCGACGTGACGCTGGGCGGTACGATGACCGGGCTGACCGGGCTGGCGATCACGAGCGGCGGGGCGCTGGTCCAGAATGCGGCGCTCGCCACCAATGGCGCGCTGACGCTCGGCGCTGCCGGCACGCTCGGCCATGGCGGCACCAGCGATGCGGTCGGCAAGCTCGAACTGACCGGGCGCGATTTGGCGCTGGGCGGAGCGCTGCGGGGCAACGCTGCGGTGACGCTGACCAGCAACGGAGGCGGTATCGATCTCGCGACCGGCGGCCAAGTGACGGCGCGGACGCTAAACCTGATGTCGGCGGGGAGTGCGACAGTCGCGGGCATGATGGGCGCCACGGACGCTCTGTCCATCCGCACCACGGGTGCGCTGATGCTCGGGGCGAGTGGCACGCTCCAGGCAGGGACTTCCTCTTCGGAAGGGCAGGTGACCAGCGTCGGCAGCCTGACCCTGACCGTAGGGGGCGACTTCACCCAAGGCGGGTCGATCCTGTCGACCGGCGTGCTGAACGCGACCGCGTCGAGCGTGACCGGGAATGGCGGTTTCTCCGTCATGGGCGACATGGATCTGGCGGTCGGCAGCGGCACGATCGGCGGCAACGTCGTCGGCGTGGGCCAAGTCGCGATCCGTTCGACGGGCGGCGCGCTGACGCTGAACGGCGGCGTGGAAGGGCGGAACGTCACTGTATCCGCGACCGGTGGCGACCTGACGCTTGCTGAGGGCACGCGCCTCAGCGCCTACGGCACCGGCAGCGACGGCATGGTTCGGCTGTCGAGCAGCGGCGCGATCGAAGCGCTGGGGATGATCGGCGCGAACGGCGATGCCACGCTGAATGCTGGAGGCCGCGTCCATATCGGTGTCGATCCATCGGGCGCGATCCGGGCGTTCAGCACCTTGGGCAAGGCGACCATCGATGCGGGGGGAATGTTCTTCAACGAAGGCAGTGTCGCGACGGACGGCCTCCTCGACATCACCGCCTCCGGCATGGATAGCGCCAACCTGCAGGCAGGCGGCGGCGCCACCGCGACGATCGCCGGGGGGATCACGCTGCGCGGGGCGACTGCCGGGCTGAACGGCACCGACCTGAAATTTGAGGCCAATGGCGGTAATTTCGTCGTCTTGCGCGGGGCGACGGTGGAGACGAAGGGGGCGATTCGCCTTTCGGCGACCGGCGCGTTGACGAATAGCGGGGTCATCGCGGGCGGTACGGTGGGGGCGGCAAGCCCGGTCGGCAGCGTCACCCTGACCAGCGGCGGGGGGCTGACCTCGACCGGCGCCATCCTGTCGAACAACGGCAATGTGTCGTTGAAGGGGGGCAGCGTCACGCTGGGCGGTGTGCTCGACCAGGGCGGGGGCGTCTATGCCGCCGGACTGCTGTCGCTCGACGCGACGACGTTGACGGTTCAAGAGGGCGGGCAGGTGGTCGGCAATACCGGCCTGACCTATGCGGGCACCGGCCTGGATCTCGGCGCGGGCAGCCTGTTGCAGTCGAACCAGGACATGACGGTGACGCTGGGCGGAGTGTCCGCACCGGGAAGCTATGGCTCGGCAGGCAGTCTGGTGGCGTTGGGCGATGTGTCACTGACCGTCACTGGAGGGGCGATCTCGAACCGACAGGGCGCGGGGATTTTCGCCGGAGGATCGGGCCCGACCGCGCGGGGCGGCGCGATCACCCTGCGCGCCGGCACGATCACCAATGCCGGTTCGATCGTCGCAACCGCGTCGGCCAGCAAGGTGGGCGGTGGTGCGTCGCTGACCGCCGCCACGATCGACACGAGCGGCCTGCTTCATGCCGATGGCATTCTGGGGGTGAGCACCGACAGCCTGACCATCGGTGGCGGAGTCGAGACGGCGCAGGGCATCGACTGGTCGATCCCTGCACTGTCGATCACCGGCAGCGGCTCTTTGAAAAGCCTGGGCGGTATCATCCTTTCCGGCGCGACCTTCACTCATGCGGGCCGTCTCGCCGCCGGTGGCGATCTGAAGATCACGACCAGCGGCGACCTGACCTCCAACGGCACCTTGTCGTCGATCGGCGCCGCCAGCCTGTCCAGTGCCACGCGGTTGACCCTGGGAGCGACCAGCGAGACGCGGGCGGGCGAGGAGCAGGCGGTGCCCGCGATCGGTACGGGTACGATCAGCTTGCGCGCTGGCACCGTGGTGAGCCTGGGCGCGCTGTCGGCGACGGGATCGCTGGCCATCACCGGTGACAGCGTGACGATCGGGGGCAGCAGCGTCGCCAACGGCGATGTGACGATGGCGAGCCATAGCGGCGCGGCGCCGTCGCTGACCATCGCGGCGGGGGGAACGCTCACCAGCCATCTGGGCGATGTGCGGCTGGGGACCCTGTCGGCGATCGATCTGGGCGGTTCGCTGACCGCCAGCAAGGGCAGCATCGGCTTCACCACCGGTCGCACCGCCATCGCGACCGGCGGACGATTGGTGGCGGGGCGCGACGTGGAGATCACGACCACGGGCGGGGGCACGCTGTCGGTCGAGGGGTACCTTGCCGCCAGCAACGACGTGATCCTTAAGGACGGTATCCTGTCGATCGCCTCGGGCGGCATCGTTGAGGCCAATCGCGATGTTTCGTTCACGACGAGCGATGCCAGCAGCGGGACCCGCGTCGTTTCGATCAATGGCACCAGCCATGACCTGAGCGGCACGTTGGTTTCCGCGATGCTGTCGGGCAAGATCGGCGGGGGACGTAATGTCAGCCTGACCATGCCCGGCGCCCTGGTCGCACAGGGAACGTCGCAGATCGTCGCCGCCAACGACATGAACCTGACCGCAGGCTATCTGCTCATCGGGTCCCGTTATATCGACGACGTCTCGGCACGCGGGGTGGTCGCGGGCCATAACCTCAGCATCGTAAACGATATGCGCCTGGTATCGGGCAGTGTTCGCGAACGAGGGCTGTTGCTGGATGGCTCGGTCCAGGCGGGGAACGACCTCACCGTGCAGGTCAGCGGCGCGGTGAGCTCGACCACCGCGTCGCAATTCGTCGCCGGGAAAAGTCTGAGCCTCACCGGTGCGGGGCTTGACCTGAGCGGGTTCAATTCCGGTCAGGACGCCATCGGGATGACCGCCCAGGCGGCGGACGGAATTAAGCTCGGCGGGAAGACCGCCTCGGACGGGCGGGTGGCAATCTCCGGCCAGAGCGTCACAATCGCCGCTACGGGATCGATCACGACCCATGGCGGAGGTGGCAATCCCGTCGCGATCGGTCGCGATATCGGTGACTTGGCCAATATTGCTATCAAAACCAGCGGTGTCCTCACCAATCAGGGCAGCGTCTGGTCCGACGGCGTCGTCTTCCTGAAATCCAGCAGCGGCGATATCGTCAACAATGCGACCGGTGCGAATGGCGGCATCACCGCCAAATCGATCGTGAGCCAGACCGATGCGGGCAATTTCCTGAACACCGCCGGTGCGTTCAAGGCCGACGATGTCGCGCTGTTCCTCGGCGGAGACTTCAACAACAGGGGCAGTTTCACGCCATCCGGCAATTACCGGATCAGCGCGGCGAACATCAGCAACACCGGCACCATCGCGACCTCGGGCAACCTAACCCTGGAGGCGGTCGGCGCGCTGTACAATGTGGGGACGATCTATTCGGGTAAAGGGCTGACCCTCACCGCCGGAGGGGCGCTGACCAATGATTATGATGGCGACGATCAGGGTAATGGCAGTCATGGCCTGATTTTGGCGCAAGGCGATATCGGGATCACTGCGCATGACGTGAAGAACCAGTCGGCGACGATCCAATCACTTGGCGGGAGTGTCGCGATCAGCCTGACCGGTGGGGATTTGGTCAATACGATCAAGAAGCTCGATATTACCGCGTCTTCGAATGCTATGGGCTACTATGTACCGAATGGTGGCGGTCCGGCTGTTTCAGGCTCTACTTTCGCTAGTGGAATACTGCGCAAAGCATTTAGCGATGATACCGCCATCATAATTACGAAGGTTACTGGTAGTGATATAAGCACGGTACAAAGTTGTCTCGATATCTCTGAGAGTAAAATCGATTTCTTCTCATGTGTCGGAGATTTTAGTTTTAAGTATATCATTAAACTTAGAGAGTACCATAAATCAACATCGTCAGGAGAATCTGATACCATTATACGGGGTATAACCGGTTCTTCTTATTTATCTGCAGGTAGCAACATCTTTATTTATGCAGATTCGGGTAATGTAATAAATCAAAATTCAGCAGTTCTCGCTGGCGGGATCATTACCATAGATACGACCGGGAACGTCAAAAACATCTCCGATCTGCTCGTTGAAAACGGCGCTAACAAGGTCATCCTCTCGGCCCCGACGCTTATCCAGGCGGGTGGCGCGCTGACGATCCATGCCGGTAGCTTCGCCAACACCGCGAACAATCTGGTCGGCGCAGACACTTTCACCGGCTCGCAGGTCGTTCATAATCAATCGCCCACGTCGAACAACCAAACAGTGCCCGGTACCGGAAGCACCGGGATCGACGCATCCGCATCGTCATTGAACCCCAACACGGCCTCGACCGGCAGCGTGTCCACCGATGGCAGTGCGGCGAGCGGGGCGGGCGGCGCGCCGACGATGACGGCGCGGGCTCAGGGTAACGCGTCCTCCGGGCGGTGGAGCGGTAATGCCTATTCCGACGCGGACTCCGTGACGCGCGGGGGCGGGCGCTTCTCCGCCTCGGTTGATGGTGCGGCGGCCAGTGGTGGAGTCCAACTGGGCGCGACCGCCGATGCGGGGCCGAACGGCCAAGCCATTGGCAGTGCAGGTGCGGGCGTCAACGGCGCGACCGCCATGAACCTGGGCAGCGATACGGTCACGGGTCGTGCTGCCGATGGGGGAAGCGCCACCTCGGTCGCGTCGACTGTCAGAGCCGCGGGGACGTCTCGCGCCTCGCTGTCCGGAGCAGCACGAAACCGGTCCGCATTCGACGTCGAGGTCGATTCCTATTCGAACGGCGGCAACGGGTCCCCGTCGCTTCAGGGCGGCGGGAGCATTGCACCGGGCACGGTGTCCGGGTCCGGCTCGTCGCTATCGAACGTCTCGCAGCAGGGCGGCGCGGCGTCCGGCGTCACCACCTCCGCGATCGGGAGCAATCCGGCCGCCACCCTGTCCGGTGGGGCATCGGGAGGCCCAGGCTCGGTATCGGGTCTGGACGGCCTCGCCCCGCACGCCGTTTCGGGGCAGGGGAGTGCGACCTTCCTCGACGGTGCCTCGCCCGATGGTGGCGCGGTCGGCAATGTCGCCTGGAGCGGGTCGCCGGGTGGATCGGTCTCCCCATCCGGCGCCCTATCCGGCACGGGCTTCTCGTCCGTCCAGCCGGGGGCTTCGGCGATCCTGCCCGCGCTCGTCGCGGGTTTCGATCGGGCGGGCGTGCCGTCGATCGGCAGCATCGGCTACGGGACGTTTCTGGGCGGCTTCCTGGCGAGCTTCAACCTGACCGGCAACACGCCGTCGCTGTTCACCTATTCCGCCAATCCGAATTCCGCCTATCTGTTCTCCACCATTTCGGCGCTGTCGTCCGAGGCGAAGCTATACGACTCCGCCTGGTTCTTCGACCGCGTCTCGCCGGATCGTGCGACCACCTACACGCGGCTGGGTGACGGCTTCATGGAAGCGATGCTCGTCTCGCGCGAGGTTCAGGCGCGAACGGGGCAGGCGCAGCTATCGTCCTATGGCTCGGTGCTCGACCAGTATCAGGGGCTGTTGAAGAGCGCCGAGGTGCAGGGGAGCAAGCTGGGGCTGCAACTCGGCATCGCGCTGACCGCCGAACAGGTCGCGGCGCTGACCGAGCCGATGGTCTGGTACGTCAAGAGCAACGTGGCGGGCCGCGACGTGCTGGTCCCCGTGGTCTATCTGACGGCGGCGGACCCGAAGGCGATCACCGGCGGTGCGCTGATCGGCGGCTCCGACGTGGCGATCGTCTCCAGCGACGGGATCACCAACAGCGGGACGATCCAGGCGCGCAACATCGTCGCGCTGGCCGCGCAGGGCGGCGATCTGATCAATGCCCAGGGCGGGACGATCTCGGGCGGATCGGTGGTGGCGAGCGCGGCGCGCGACATCGTGCTGGCGGGGGGAAGCACCATCCAGGCCGCCGCCGGGCTCGTGATGCGGGCCGGGCGCGACATCACGACCGAGACCGTCTCCGGCACCAGCCAGTCCGCCACCGCGAGCTATCAGGACAGCCGCCACTGGGCGAACAGCGCCACGACCACCGAGCGGATTACCGGCGCGACGATCGCGGCGGGCGGCGACCTGTCGATGCGGGCGGGGAACGACATCACCCTGAACGCCGCGACGCTGAGCGCGGGTGGCGCGGCGCAACTGGCGGCGGCGCGCAACCTGTCGCTAGACGGCACCAGCGCGACCACGACGACGACCGAGTCGGGCCGCACCGGCAAATATACCGGCTATAACGCGACGACGACCACGACCAGCTTCACCGGCACCAGCCTGACCGCGGCGGGGCCGATCTCGCTGGCGGCGGGGGCGGACCTGTCGATCACGGGCAGCACGATCCGCACGACCGATGCGAGCGATGGCGGGATCACCCTGTACGGCGGGCAGGGCATCTCGATCGTGTCGGCGCTGGAGACGGCGACGCTGTCGCGCTCCGAGCGGACGGGCAAGAAGAGCAACACCACCATCAACGCGACGAGCACGACCAACCTGTTCTCCGATGTGGAGGCGGCGGGCGACCTGACCATCGTCAGCCCCGGCGCGGTCCGGATCGCGGGGGCGAGCGTCGTCGGCCAGGGCGCGCTGGCGGTGGACGTGGGCAGCCTGACGCTGACCGGCGTGGTCGACACGGTCGACTCTACGGTCGGCACCTATTCCAAGAAGTCGGGCCTGTTCTCCTCGACCGTCCGGCGGACGACCACGACCAGCCATGACGAGACGGCGGTCGCCTCCACCCTGTCGGGCGACAGCGCGGTGGTGACGGCGGGCGGCGCGGTGACGATCACGGGCGCGAACCTGGTCGCGGCGACGGGCCTGGACCTGTCGGCGACGGGCCCGGTGACGATCGGCGCGCTGGCAACGACCGACAGCGAGGCCAGCCGATCCTCGGTGAAGAAGAGCGGCTTCTCGCTGGGCGGCGGCGGGCTGTTCCTCGGGGTGGCCAAGACCAATGTCGCGCGCACCGTCACGGACCTGGCCCATGCCGGTTCGGTCGTCGGTACGTCGGCAGGGGATAGCTCGATCGTCTCGGGCGGTGCGCTATCGATCAGTGGCAGCAAGGTGGCGGCGGCGAACGACCTGTTCCTCCAGGGGTCATCGGTCAGCATCGCCAATGTGCTGGACGCGCGCGACACGAGCCAGACGACCAAAAGCTCCAGCATCGGCGTGTCGATCGGGGTGCAGAGCCCGCTGCTGCAAAGCGTGGGCAATCTGGTTGATATGGCGAAGATCGCCACCGGGACCGGCAATGCGCGGGTGGCGGCGGTGGCGGGTCTGGCCGGCGGGATGGCGGTGGTCAACGCGGTCGATGCGGGCAAGGACCTGGCGCGGACGCTGTCGAAGGGCAGCGGCGATCTGGGCGTGACGGCGAGCGCGAGCTTCGGCGTGTCGAAGTCGCGCGCGACGGACCGGTCGCATGACGAAACCGTGCTGGGCAGCGAGATACGCGGTCGCGACGTTTCGATCGTGGCGACCGGGACGGGGGGCGCGGGGACGATCGCGGTGCGCGGTTCGGAGGTGGCGGCGGCGCGTGACCTGACGCTGGCGGCGACCGGGCCGATCACGCTGTCTTCGGCGACGGAGACGGACGGTCGGAGCGGGAGTGCGAAGAGTTCGGGCTTTTCGCTGGGTATGTCGGCGGATCTGGGGCTGAACAAGGGCGGGCTGGGCCTGTCGGGTCCGAAGGCGACGGTGAGCCTGTCGTCGTCGAAGAGCAGCTATGACGGGACCGAGGTCACGCATGTCGAGACGCTGCTGGACGCGGGCGGCACGGCGCGGCTGACGACGCCGGGAGCGCTGTCGCTGGAGGGGGCGCTGGTATCAGGCGATCGGGTGCGCGTGGATGCGGGCAGCCTGTCGATCGCGAGCCTTCAGGACATGGCGAGCTATCGGTCGAAGTCGAGCAGCGGTTCGCTGGGGGCGAGCGTGGGGCTGGCGCCCGGCGGGCAGGTGTCGGTCAGCGGCCATGTCTCGCAGGGTAGCCAGACGGGGGACTTCGCCAGCGTGGGCGAGCAGTCGGGGCTCTACGCCGGTGACGGGGGCTTTGCGATCCGGGTGGGCGGCGACACGGTGCTGAAGGGCGCGGTGATCGCGAGCACGGCGGAGGCATCGAGGAACAGCCTGGTGACGGGCACGCTGGAGGCGCAGGACATTGCGAACCGCGAGCAGTGGAGCGCGGACCAGGTGTCGATGGGCGGCGGCATCGGCGGGATCGGGATGGACCGAGGTGGCGCGGCGACGGCGACCGGTGGCACGGCGCTGCCGGGTGTATCGGTGGCGGGCGTGGGGACGGTGACGGCGACGCCGCCGATGGCCTTGTCGGCGGGGGGCTCGCAGTCGGGGACGACGCGCTCGGCGATCGGGGCGGGGACGATCGAGGTCACGGGCGACGCGGCGAGCCGGTCGGTGGCGGCGACGATCTCGCGCGACACGGGGGCGGCCAATGA
>NZ_JAXCMJ010000027.1:0-50038 GCF_038084995.1 Sphingomonas sp. 2378 | reverse complement strand
CTTCCACCAGCAATCGCTGCTCGACCATCACCATGCCCTCCTGCCCGCACAGTGAATCACTCAACCATCCTCATTGCCAGACGTTTCGCAGAGGAATCCGTTTACGGGAGGGGCATCCCTTCTTCCTCCCCTCCCGTAAACGGGAGGGGCCGGGGGAGGGCAGGGAGTCTCACCGAGACCAGCGCTCGCGGCTTTCCCTCCCCCATCCCCTCCCGCCTGCGGGAGGGGCGTGAGTCTCACGTAGCAATGGGTATTCCCCATTGACTTGGGGCCGCCCGAATCCTAACTCGGGCCTTGTACGGCGCGGTCCTCGCGTCGGGTACGCTTCCTTATCGACAGCCTCGTTTCGCCGCGATCATCGCCGACCGACGCCCTCCGACCATCCGGACCGATCATGCATCTGAAAGACCTCAAGAAGAAAACTCCCGCCGACCTCGTGCAACTGGCCGAGGAATTGGGGGTCGAGAGCGCGTCGACGCTGCGCAAGCAGGACCTGCTGTTCGCCATCCTCAAGGAACAGGCGGAGCAGGGCGACCAGATCATGGGTCTGGGCACGATCGAGGTGCTGCCCGATGGTTTCGGCTTCCTGCGCTCGCCCGAAGCCAATTACCTGGCCGGGCCGGACGATATCTATGTCTCTCCCAACCAGGTCCGCAAGCATGGCCTGCGTACCGGCGACACGGTCGAAGGCGAAATCCGCGCGCCCAAGGACGGCGAGCGTTATTTCGCGCTGACCAAGCTGACCTCGGTCAATTTCGATGACCCTGAGGCCGTCCGCCACCGCGTCAATTTCGACAACCTCACCCCGCTCTATCCCGAGCAGAAGCTGATCCTCGACCCCGCCGACCCGACCCAGAAGGACAAGTCGGCGCGTGTGATCGACATCGTCTCGCCGCAGGGCAAGGGCCAGCGCACGCTGATCGTCGCGCCCCCGCGCGTGGGTAAGACGGTGATGTTGCAGAACATCGCCAAGGCGATCACCGACAACCACCCCGAAGTCTTCCTGATCGTCCTCCTCATCGACGAGCGTCCGGAAGAAGTCACCGACATGCAGCGTTCGGTGCGTGGCGAGGTCGTTTCCTCGACCTTCGACGAACCGGCACAGCGCCACGTCCAGGTCGCCGAGATGGTGATCGAAAAGGCCAAGCGCCTGGTCGAGCACAAGAAGGATGTGGTCATCCTGCTCGACTCGATCACCCGTCTGGGCCGCGCCTACAACACGGTCGTCCCGTCCTCGGGCAAGGTGCTGACCGGCGGTGTCGATGCGAACGCGCTCCAGCGGCCCAAGCGCTTCTTCGGCGCGGCGCGCAATATCGAGGAGGGCGGCTCGCTCTCGATCATCGCCACCGCGCTGATCGACACGGGCAGCCGCATGGACGAAGTGATCTTCGAAGAGTTCAAGGGCACCGGCAACTCGGAAATCGTGCTCGACCGCAAGGTGGCGGACAAGCGCATCTTCCCGGCGATGGATGTCGGCAAGTCGGGCACCCGCAAGGAAGAGCTGCTGGTCGAAAAGGACAAGCTGTCCAAGATGTGGGTGCTGCGCCGCATCCTCATGCAGATGGGCACGATCGACTCGATGGAATTCCTGCTCGACAAGATGAAGAATTCCAAGACCAACGAGGACTTCTTCGACTCGATGAACCAGTAAGGGCAGGGGGCTTGGTCCCCCCCCGACGCTATGGATCGATGGGTTCGCCGACGGGAAATAGGCCCGTTTGCGAACCCATTTCGCATTTGGGGCGTTAGCAGGCCCGATCCCATCCCCTTTCGGGATCGTGCCGACCCAAGCACGGCACGGCCGCGTCGTTGCTTATCACGCGACGCGGCCAAACGGGGGTGGCGATGTCGCGAGAGCCCGCCAAACCACCCACCGTGCGTTCAGCCTGAGCGAAGTCGAAGGCCAAGGGAATTCGTTGCCGAAACGCGGGACGTGCACTTCGACTTCGCTCAGTGCGAACGGAGGTTGGTATGCCTAGGGTTCAGCCCTTACGGACGCGTACGTCCGCCGCCACCGGTACCCGGCGCACCGGCACCCGCACCGGGGGCGCCGACCGCGCCGATATTGCCGAACAGATCCTGGAAGAAGCCGCGCGAACGGCCCAGGGTCGGCGTCGTCTTGCCATAGGGCGAGATGTCCGCGACCTGGTCCAGCCCCGCGCGGCGGATCGTGGTGACGTTGCCCGCCTGGTCGAAGCTGATCTGCAAGGTGATCTGCGATGACGGATTGGGCAGGTTATAGCCCAGATTGCGGCTGTCGCGCGCGACATAATACCAGTCGGTTCCGCCGAACTGGCTGCTGATCGTCGGCGTGCCCAGCGTCTGGAGCACCGACTGGCGGTTATCAACACCCGGCTGGATCGCGTTGACGAGATCGACATCGACCACATAACCCTGATGCGACCGCAGGGGCGTACAGGCGGACGCGGCCAGGGCCATCGCCAGGCCGAGCCCGAGGGCACGGGTGGAAGAAACGCTCATCATCATCTCCGGGCCGGGATATCGGCCGCACAGGCGGGTATACAGGCGGTCGATCCGCTCGACCGTCACCCCCTCGATATGCCAAGGGAAAGGCGCATACAAGCAATTCGCGCGGGCGTTGGTCGCGCGACCAGAGAGGGAGGGGCGCATGGCCTGGGGCTGGCTGAAGCAGGGGATCGCGCGCTATTTCGGCCGCGACGGGGACGCGGCGCTGCCGCTCTATAATGCGGTGGTACTGCGCGCGCGCGAACCGCATTGGTATCTGGACGGCGCGGTGCCCGATACGGTCGATGGCCGGTTCGATATGATCGCGGCGGTGCTGTCGCTGGTCCTGATCCGGCTGGAAGCCAGTCCGGAGGGCGCGGGCCCGGCGGCGCGGATCACGGAGCGCTTCGTCACGGACATGGACGGGCAGTTGCGCGAACTGGGCATCGGCGACATCGTGGTCGGCAAGCATATCGGCCGGATGATGGCGATGCTGGGGGGGCGCCTGACCGCCTATCGCGACGGGCTGGCCGGCGGGGCGGAGGCGATGGACGCCGCGCTGGTCCGCAACCTGTATCGCGGCGAGGCTCCGACCGACCGACAAGCGGTTCCCCATGTTCGCGAGGCGCTTCGTACCCTACATGGACGGCTGGCGGACGTGCCGCTTGCCCGCCTGACCCTTGGAGAATTGCCGTGACCCCCGAATGGAGCCGCCCCGAAAAGATCGATACGATCGGCGAGCGAGAGAAAGCCGTAGCGATCGAGACCACCCGCGACGAACGCCGCGCGCTGGCCGGACGGTTCGGGTTGCTCTCGGTGGATGCGCTGACGGCGGAACTGGTCGTCCGGCGCGACGCGGCGGGCATAATGGTGACCGGCAAGGTGCGCGGTGCGGTGGTGCAGCCCTGTTCGGTGACCGGCGACCCGGTGCCTGCCAAGGTGGACGAGCCGGTTGCCTTGCGCTTCGTCGAGCCTTCCAGGCAGGGCGGAGACGAGGAGATCGAACTGTCCGAGGACTCGCTCGACACGATCGAGATCGAAGGCGGCACGATCGACCTGGGCGAAGCGGCGGCGGAGACCATGGCGCTGTCGCTCGATCCCTTTCCCCGCAGCCCCAACGCCGCCGCCGTGTTGAAGGAAGCGGGGGTTATCAGCGAGGACGAAGCCGGGCCCTTCGGTGCGCTGGCGGGCCTGAAGGCCAAGCTGGAAGGCAAGGGCTGACCCGTTCCTCCTCAGGCTTTGCTTGGGGAGGGGGACCGTCGCGGAACGGCGGTGTAGGGGCAAAACCGCGAATGCTCCGCGCATCACCGATCAAGAAAAATTACGGCGTATCCGGCCCCAGCGTCGGGTCCAGATCGCGCGGCCGGATGAACGCCACCAGCGTTGCGCTATGCGGCTGCGCCTCGTTCCACCGGTCGATGGGCAGCGTCATCTGCGCCACCGTCGCGGTAGGGTATTTATCCTCCACCCGCTCGCGCAATTCGCTGGCCAGCGTCAGGTCGAGGACCAGATCCTCCAGACCTGGGTTATGCCCGACCATCAGGACATGCTCCGCCGCATCGGGCAGCGCCTGGACCCGATCGAGCAGGCTGGCGGCCGAGGCGAGGTAGAGCGTCTTGTCCCACATCGGCTCCAACCGACGACCATAGCCGCCCCAGACCTCGTCCAGCGTCTCCATCACGCGGATAGCGGGGGAGGCGAGGATATGGTCGAACGTGATGTCCAACGACTTCAGATGCCGCCCGATCATCGCGGCGGCGCGGCGGCCCTTGGCGTTGAGAGGCCGATCGAAATCGCGCGAGACCGGATCGTCCCAGCTCGACTTGGCGTGGCGAAGCAACGTCAGCGTCTTCATCGGACCGGAAACTCCGTGGCGGCGGCTGGCAGGATGTTGCTTCCCCCATGCCCTATCGGCGCGTCGGTGGAAAGCCGCGCCGCTACGCGCGCGACCGCTTCGTCCAGCGTGACGCGGGCGATCGCCACCCCCGGCGGAAAGGCATCGCGCAACCGCGATGGCATGGCGGCGGACAGCAGCACGAAGGCGCCGCGATCGTCGGCGCGCCGGATCAGCCGCCCGAAGGCCTGCGCCATCCGCGCCCGCACGATCCGGTCGTCATAGGCGCTGCCGCCGCCCGCCAGCTTGCGCGCGGCGTGAAGGACGGTGGGCTTGGGCCAGGGTACGCCCTCCATCACCACCAGCCGCAGCGACGAGCCGGGCACGTCCACCCCGTCGCGCAAGGCATCGGTGCCGAGCAGCGAAGCCGACGGATCTTCGCGGAAGATATCCACCAGCGTGCCGGTGTCGATCGGATCGACATGCTGGGCGTGCAGCGCCAGCCCTTCGCGCGCCAATCGGTCGGCGATCCGGCCATGCACCCCGCGCAAGCGCCGGATCGCGGTGAACAAACCCAGCGTCCCGCCCTTCGCCGCGTCGATCAGCCGCGCATAGGCATTGGCAAGCTGGGGAATGTCGCCGCGCTTCACATCGGTGACGATCAGCACCTCGGCGCGGCCCGGATAGTCGAACGGGCTTTCCGCGACGAAATGGGAGGGCCCGCGCGCCAGATGCGGCGCGCCCGTCCGCGCCTCCGCCACGTCCCAGTCGCCCCCCGCGCGCAACGTCGCCGAGGTGACGAGCGCCCCATGCGCGGGCTTCAGCACGATTTCGGCAAAGGGGCGTGTAGGGTCCAGCCAGTGGCGATGGAGCCCGACATCATATTCGCGCCCCTCCACCCGGTCGACCGCCAGCCAGTCGACGAAATCGGGATCGACCGGCCCGCCGATCCGCGCGAGCAGCGACAGCCAGGCGGCGACCGTCTCCGCCCGCCAGGCGATGGAGGCGATCGCGCCCTCCACCCGGGCACGGGCTTGTCCGTCCAGCCAGTCGGGTGCTTCGTGCAGCACCGCCTCCAGCCGCTGGCCGAGTGTCACCAGCGGTCGCAGCAATGCGTCGAGTGCGTGTGCGGCGGGACCGGCGGCATCGATCAGTTCGGGCGAGGGATCGGCCAGTTCGGTTTCCAGACCATAGCCGGCATCACCCGGCTGTTCCGCACGCGCAAAGGCGAGGCCACGCACCGCCGCCAGCAAGGTTTCGATCGGTCCGAAAGGCTGCCCCTCGGCCAACCGCCCCAGCCAGCCTTCGCTCGCCAGCGCATGGGCCGCCTGTACCGCATCGCCGATCGCGCGGTTGCCACCCTCGTCATAGCTGGCGACATCGGACAGCCGCGCGGCAAGGCCCCGGCGTCGCCCGCGGGATCCGGCTTCAGGGCCCAATATCCAGCGGCGCAGTTCGATCGTCTCGGCACCGGTCAGCGCGGTCGCGAACATCGAGTCCGCCGCGTCGAACAGATGATGGCCCTCATCGAACACATAGCGGGTCGGTCGCGTCTGGGTCTCGCGCCCGCGCGCGGCGTTGACCATGACCAGCGCGTGATTGGCGATGACGATATCCGCCTGCACCGAGGCGCGCGCCGCCCGTTCGATGAAGCATTTCCGATAATGCGGGCACCCGGCATAGACGCACTCGCCGCGCCGGTCGGTCAGCGCCGCCGAACCGTTGCGCCGGAACAGGGTGGTCAGCCAGCCAGGCAGGTCGCCGCCAACCATATCACCGTCGCTGCTATAGGCGGCCCAACGCGCGACCAGTTGCGCCAGAACCGCCGCCCGGCCTGCGAACCCGCCTTGCAGCGCGTCCTCCAGGTTGAGCAGGCAGAGATAATTTTCTCGCCCCTTGCGCGTGACCACCCGTTCCTTGCGCAGCACGGGATCGGGGTAGAGGCGCGTGGTTTCGGCGCTCAACTGGCGTTGCAGCGCCTTGGTATAGGTCGAAATCCACACCGCGCCGCCCGCCCGCTCGGCCCAGAGGCTGGCAGGGGCGAGATAGCCCAGGGTCTTGCCGATCCCCGTTCCCGCTTCGGCCAGCACCAAATTCGGTGTGTCGCGCACGGCGCGTGGGGCGAAGGCGGCGGTCGCGGCGGCGGCATAGGCGCGCTGGCCGGGGCGCTCCTCCGCGCCTTCGCCGGTCAAATGGCGGAGTCGATCCTCGGCATCCTGTGGCGGCAGGTCGATAGTGCGCGGGGCGGGGCGGGGGGCGTCCTCCTCCCATTCGGGTAGCGCGCTGAACAGCCAGCGCTCGTTACGCTCGGGTCGGGCGAGGCGCGGACCGATCAGCGGAGCCCAAGGCCAGCGGAGCCGCGCAAGGCTCTGTGCGGCGGTCCAGGCGCCTTCACGTTCGGGCCAGGCGCCGTCCGGCAAGGCGAGCAGGGTCTGGGTAGCGCGGATCAGAAAGGCCGCGACGTCCGCATCGTTCTCCGGCGGCTCCAATCCGCAGGCACGGGCCAGACCATTCGGTGTCGGCACGGCGAACTGCGCGGGTCGCAGAAAGGCGAACAGCTCCAGCAGGTCGAGGCCGGACAATTCGGCATAGCCCAGTCGCTGTCCGATCAGCGGCGCATTGAGCAGGATGACCGGCGTTTCGGATGCCAGCCCGATTGCCTCGCCGCGCGATACCGCACGGGTTTGCTCCCCGCTCGAAATCCATACGCCGCTATGGCTGGCATGCAGGGCGGGGTGGGGGAGCGCGGTCACTTTCGGGATATCGGCCTGTTGGAACAGGATGGCAACGGGGTCCGGTCTCATTTGCTTCGCGGATTGGGGTCTTTCCCCCCATCCCCTCCCGCCTGCGGGAGGGGATGGGGGAGGGCAATCGCCAAGTCACCACCAAGCCGCTGTTCCACGTGGAACACCTACCCCTGTGGATAACCCCGTGCACAAACCGTGCATAACGCAAAACCCATTGTGCATCCCCGTCCGTGTTGCCAGAGGCAAAAGCATGACAGACGAACTTCGCTCCACCGCTCTCGACTCCAAGGCCTGGCCCTATGAGGAGGCTCGCAAGCTCCTCAAACGCTATCCCGACGGCAAGCCGGGTGGTGAGCCGATCCTGTTCGAAACCGGCTATGGTCCCTCCGGCCTGCCGCATATCGGCACGTTCAACGAAGTGCTGCGCACCACGATGGTCCGCAACGCCTTTCATGCGCTGTCGGACCAGAAGACGCGGCTGATCGCCTTTTCGGATGATATGGACGGGCTGCGCAAGGTGCCCGACAATGTGCCCAACCAGGCCATGCTGCGCGAGCATCTCGGCAAGCCGCTGACCCAGGTGCCCGATCCGTTCGAGAAGTTCGACAGCTTCGCCGCGCACAACAACGCGCTGCTGCGCCAGTTTCTCGACCGCTTCGGCTTCGAGTATGAATTCGCCTCCTCGACCGAATATTATAGCTCGGGACGGTTCGATGATGCGCTCCGGTTGGTACTGAAGCACTATCAGGGCATTCAGGACGTGATGCTGCCCACGCTACGGGCCGAGCGTCGCGCGACCTATTCCCCCGTCCTGCCGATCAGCCCCAGATCGGGCATCGTGCTTCAGGTGCCGGTCGAGGTGATCGACGCCGAAGCCGGACTGATCGCATTCGAGGACGAGGGCGAGCGGATCGTCCAGTCGGCGCTGGGTGGGCTGTCCAAACTGCAATGGAAGGTCGACTGGGCGATGCGCTGGGTCGCGCTGGGCGTGGATTACGAGATGGCGGGCAAGGATCTGATCGACTCGGTAACCCAGTCGTCCAAGATCGCCCGCGTGCTCGGCGGCCGTCCGCCCGAGGGCTTCAACTATGAAATGTTCCTTGACGAGCATGGCGAGAAGATTTCGAAGTCCAAGGGCAACGGCCTCAGCCTCGACCAGTGGCTGACCTATGGGCCGGAGGAGAGCCTGGCCTTCTTCGCCTATCGCGAGCCGAAGAAAGCCAAGCAACTCCACATGGGCGTCATCCCGCGCGCGGTGGACGAATATTGGCAGTTCCGCACCAACTACCCCAACCAGTCGCTCAAAGAGCAACTGGGCAACCCGGTGCACCATATCCATGATGGCAAGCTGCCCGATGGGGAATTGCCGGTGACGTTCGGCCTGCTGCTCAACCTGGTCGGTGTGATGGGCGAGGCGACCAAGGCGCAGGTCTGGGGCTATCTCGCCAATTATGTGCCGGAAGCATCGGCGGAGAAATATCCCGAACTCGACCGGCTGATCGACCATGCGCTGGCCTATGCCCGCGATTTCGTCGCGCCGACGCTCCACCGCCGCGCGCCGGAGCCGCATGAGGCAGATGCGTTGCGTCAGTTGGATACGCATCTGGCCGCGCTACCGGCGGGGGCGAGCGCGGAGGATATCCAGAACATCGTCTATGAAATCGGCAAGACCGACGCCTTCGCGTCGCTGCGTGACTGGTTCAAGGCGCTGTACGAGACGCTGCTAGGCTCGGCGCAGGGGCCCCGGATGGGCAGCTTCATCGCGCTCTATGGTGTGGATAACAGTCGCAAGCTAATCGCCGAGGCGCTGGCCAAGGCGGCGTAAAAGGGAAGGGGGGAGCGGTGGCTCCCCCCTTTTTCATATCAGCGGAGATGCTCCGCGAAGAACGCCATGGTGCGTTCGTCCGCCAGCCTGGCGGACTCGTCCGACCGACGCTGACCGAATTCGGTCGCGAAACCGTGATCCTCACCGGCATAATCATACAGCGTGACCTTGGGGTGATCGTCCAGCCCCTCGTGCATCCGCTTCTGCGCATCCTTGTCGACGAAGTGATCCTCCTCCGGAATGTGGAGCAGGACCGGCTTGGCGATCGCGTTCTTCTCGCCCAGCAAGCCGTCGATACCGACACCATAATAGCCGACGCTCGCATCCACATCGGTCCGCGCTGCGGTCATGAAGGCGAGCCGCCCGCCCAGGCAATAGCCGACGACGCCGACCTTGAAGTCCGCGCCATGCTCGTCACGGATCGCCTTGATCGTCGCCTCGATGTCACGAATACCGCCATCCTGATCGAACTGGCCCATCAGGTTGAGTGCCTGTTGCATCTCGTTGGGAATGTCCGGGTCCAGCTCGATGCCCGGGGCGATCTTGTGGAAAAGATCGGGGGCGATGGCCAGATAGCCCGCCTCGGCCAGCGTGTCGCATTTGCGGCGGATACCCGCATTCACGCCGAAGATTTCCTGGATGACGATGATGGCGGCAGTCGGCTGGCCCTCCGGCTCGGCATAATAGGCGTTGAACGAGGCCCCGCCGTCCGTGGCGGCGATGGTCTTGGTTCCGGTCATGCTGGTCTCCTGTGGTCGTCGCGACGATAACGTCTTATGCCTCGGTTGGTCGCGTGAGGAGAATGGCCAATGAAAGTGAATGTGGAAATCGACTGCACGCCCGAAGAGGCGCGTCGCGCCATGGGCCTGCCCGACCTGACACCGATCCATGAACGCTATGTCCAGATGATGCTCGACACGATGCAGTCGGGGGTGAAGCCCGAAATGGTCGAGGCGATGATGCGGAGTTGGGCACCGATGGGCGAGGCCAGCATGGCGATGTGGCGCCGGATGTTCGAGGGGCAGAAGGGCTGATCCTTCCCATGACCGACACGATCTTCGCCGTCTCCAGCGGACAGCCGCCCGCCGCCATCGCGGTGATCCGGGTGAGCGGCCCGACGGCCTTCGCGGCGGGCGAGCGGCTCGGGGGGCGCTTGCCCGAGCCGCGTATGGCGCGCCTGCGATCGTTGCGCGACGGTCAGGGGGCGGTGCTGGATTCGGCGCTGGTCCTGTGTTTCCCGGGACCGGCGACCGCGACCGGCGAGGATCTGGTCGAGCTGCATTGCCATGGCGGCCGCGCGGTGGTGGCGGCGGTGGAGCGGGCGCTGGCCGTACTCCCCGGTGTTCGCCGCGCCGAGCCGGGGGAGTTCACGCGTCGCGCGTTGCTCAACGGCCGTATCGATCTGGCCGAGGCGGAGGGGCTGGCCGATCTGCTCGAAGCGCAGACCGAGCGGCAACGGCGCGCGGCGATTGTGGCGGTCGAGGGGCGGGTCAGCCAGGAAGTACGCGGCTGGATGGATCGGCTGGCCGGTCTGTCCGCGATGATCGAGGCGATGCTCGATTTCGCCGAAGAGGATGATGTGCCGCTCGACGCGGCGGCGGTCGCGCGGATCAAGGATGCCATGCACACGCTCGCCATCGCTATGCTGGAGGTGGTGGAGCGGCCCCCGGTCGATCGGCTGCACGACGGCATAAGGGTGGTGCTCGCCGGGCCGCCGAATAGCGGCAAGTCGACCCTGCTCAACCTGCTGGTCGAACGCGAGGCGGCGATCGTCTCGCCGATTGCGGGCACGACGCGCGACCGGATCGAAGCCAGCGTGTTGCGCGGCGGGGTGGCCTATGTGCTGACCGACACTGCCGGGCTGGCCGAGGATACCGACGATGTGATCGAGGCCATCGGCGTCACCCGTGCGCAGGAGGCGATCCTTCAGGCCGATATCCTGTTGTGGATGGCAGATACTCCTTCGCCGCGCGCCGATGCGATCTGGCTCCATGCCCGGGCCGATCTGCCAGGGCGCGGGGCTTTGCCCGAGGGGCGGCGACTGGCGGTTCGCCGGGACGACCCTGCGGGTGTGGCAGCGGTGTGGGATGCGATTGCGGATGCCGCAAGCGGACTTCTGCCTCGCGAGGATGCCATCGGTTTCAAGCGGCACCAGCAGGACCAATGCCGACGCGCGGCCAATGCGCTGATCGGAGCGCCGACAGATGACGTGCTGTTGATGGCCGAAGAGTTGCGCATAGCCCGTCAGGCGCTGGCCGAAGTGCTGGGCATCAGTGCGACCGAGACGATGCTAGATGCTCTGTTCGGACGCTTCTGCCTCGGCAAGTGAGTGTTCCACGTGGAACGTCGCTCCACGGATCGCTTTGACGCTGACCCACGCTTCCGGTAGGGCAGGGGCATGTTTGATGTCGTAGTGATCGGTGGCGGTCACGCGGGAACCGAGGCCGCTGCGGCGGCTGCGCGCCGGGGAGCGCGGACGGCCCTTTTGTCCTTTGACCGTCATGGCGTGGGTGCCATGTCCTGCAATCCGGCGATCGGCGGGTTGGGGAAGGGCCATATCGTGCGTGAGGTCGACGCCTTTGATGGGCTGATCGGACGAGCGGCGGACCAGGGCGCGATCCATTACCGGATGCTCAATCGGAGCAAAGGAACAGCGGTCCAGGGTCCTCGCGTCCAGGCCGACCGGCGGCGCTATGCCGGGGCGATCCAGGCGATGCTGGCGGCCCAACCGAACCTCACCATCGTGGAGGGGGAAGCCGAGGCGCTGATCTTCGACGGCGACCGGGTTGCCGGTGTGCAACTGGGGGGCGGCACCATATTGTCGGCCCGCGCGGTGGTGCTGGCGACTGGGACTTTCCTTGGCGGGAGACTGTTCCGGGGGGACGAGCGGCATCTGGGCGGCCGGATCGGCGAACGCGCGGCGACGCGCATGGCCAAGCAGTTGCGCACGCTGGGCCTGCCCATGGCGCGGATGAAGACCGGCACCCCGCCGCGTCTCGATGGCCGTACGATCGACTGGGCCAAGCTGGACGAGCAGCCGAGCGACCTCGATCCGTGGACGATGTCGCCGATGACGGGCGTTCGCCCGTTGCCGCAGATCGCCTGTGCGATCACCCGGACGACCGAGCAGACCCATGCGATCATCGCGGCGGCCTTCCATCGTTCGCCGCTGTTCACCGGCGCGATCGAGGCAAATGGTCCGCGCTATTGCCCGTCGATCGAAGACAAGATCAAGCGCTTCGCCGACCGCGACAGCCATCAGATCTTCCTGGAACCGGAGGGGTTGGACGATCCCTTGGTCTATCCCAACGGCCTGTCGACCTCGCTGCCGACCGATGTGCAGGAAGCGATGATCGCTTCCATGCCCGGGCTGGAGCGGGCGGTCATCACGCTGCCCGGCTATGCGGTGGAATATGACCATATCGACCCGCGTGCGCTCGATGCCCGGCTGGCGCTGGGCGCGATCGAGGGCGTGTTCTGTGCCGGGCAGATCAACGGTACGACGGGCTATGAGGAAGCGGCGGGGCAGGGGCTGATCGCCGGGCTCAACGCGGCGGCCCATGCCTGTGACCTTGATCCGGTGATCCTCGACCGCGCATCCAGCTATCTGGGCGTGATGATCGACGATCTAGTGTTGCAGGGCGTGACCGAGCCCTATCGGATGCTGACCGCGCGTGCCGAATATCGGCTTTCACTACGCGCCGACAATGCCGAAACGCGGCTGGGGGATATCGCCGAGGCGATGGGCTGTCTGTCGCCCGAACGGCTGGCGCATCGGCGGCGGCGGCAGGAGCAGCAGACGATGCTACGCGAACGGCTGGCGGTGGTCCGTACCGCCTCCGATCTGGCGCGGAGCGGGGCGATGATCGCACAGGATGGCGCGCGCCGGACTGCTTATGAATGGCTGCGCTTCGATGGCGTCACGCTGGCGCATGTCGCGCCCGAGGCGGCGGAGGGATGCGATGCCGCCGTGATCGCCGAGATGCTGGAGGATGCGCGCTACGCCCCCTATGTTGAGCGACAGGCGGAGGAGGTCGCGCGGCTTCGCGCCGATGAGCGAATCCTGCTCCCTGCCACGTTAGACTATGCCGCGATCCCCGGTCTGTCGCAGGAGATGATCGACCGGTTGAGCCTGGCGCGTCCGGCGACCCTGGCGGCCGCATCGCGCATACGCGGCATCACCCCCGCCGCATTGTCGGCGGTGCTTCTCCACGCACGAAAGATGGCGGCATGACCGAAGACCAGGCCCGCGACTGGGTCGCCCAGCGTTTCGGGGAAGAAGCAGCCGAGCGGATCGATCATTTCCTCAGCCTGGTGATCGTCGAGAACGACCAGCAGAATCTTATCGCACCATCGACCATCCCGACCATCTGGGCGCGACATGCGCTGGACTCGGTGCAGTTGATCCCGCTCGCCGATCGCGCGGATGGGCAGTGGGTGGATATCGGGACCGGGGGAGGCTTTCCCGGCATGGTCGTGGCGCTCGCCTGGCCCGGCCGAATGGCGCTGGTCGAACCGCGCAAGCGGCGGGCGGACTTCCTTCGGGACTGCGCCGACAAGCTGGGGATCGCCGACCGGGTGTCTGTCCACGCCTCCAAGATCGAAGCCGTCGATGTGAAGGCGGATATTATTTCCGCTCGTGCCGTGGCGACAGTCGAAAATCTTTTGCGCGCGGCGGCACACTGCGGCAAACAGGAAACGCGGTGGCTGCTCCCGCGCGGCCGCCTGGACGAGCGCGAGATCAAGACCCTCAAGCGGCAATGGCGCTTCGTGTTTCACGTGGAACATAGCATCACCTCGGCGGACTCGTCGATCGTGATCCTCGACCGAGTAGGGGCCCGATGATCTGCGTTGCCATCGCGAACCAGAAGGGTGGGGTGGGCAAGACCACCAGCGCCATCAACCTCGCCACTGCCTTGGCGGCGACGGGGCTGCACGTCCTGCTGATCGATCTCGATCCACAGGGCAATGCCTCGACGGGTCTGGGAATTCCCAACAGCCAGCGGCTCTTCTCCAGCTACCACGTCCTGCTGGGCGAGGCGCGGATCGACGATGCGGTGGTCCATACGCAGGTGCCCCGGCTGGACATCGTACCCGCTACGGTGGACCTGTCGGGGGCGGAGCTGGAGCTGGTCGATTTCGAGAATCGGACGCACCGGTTGGATCAGGCGATGCGGCGGACGCAGGGCAATTGGGACATCGTCCTGATCGATTGCCCGCCCTCGTTGGGCCTGTTGACGATCAATGCGATGGTGGCGTCCGATTCGCTGTTCGTGCCGCTGCAATGCGAATTCTTCGCGCTGGAGGGGCTTTCGCAGCTTCTGACCACGGTCGAGCGGATTCGCGCACGGTTCAATCCGGGCCTCGCGATCCTGGGCGTGGCGCTGACGATGTATGACCGGCGCAACCGGCTGACCGACCAGGTGTCGGCGGACGTGCGCGCCGTTTTGGGAGGGGTCGTGTTCGATACGGTGATACCGCGCAATGTCCGGCTGTCGGAGGCGCCCAGCCATGGGCTGCCGGCGCTGATCTATGACCATCGCTGCGTCGGCAGTCTGGCCTATATCGCGCTGGCGCGGGAATTGATCGCCCGCCTGCCGCTCGGCACCCAGCCGGGAGCGGCGGCGGCATGAGCGGGGAGACGACCGCCAAGCGCCCACGTCCCGGTCTCGGGCGCGGTCTGGGCGCGCTGCTGGGCGATATCGCGCGGGAGGCGCCGATCCGGCCCGGTGACCAGCCGACGCCGGGCGGCGTGCGGATGTTGCCGGTCGGATCGCTGCAACCGCATCCCGACCAGCCGCGCCGTCATTTCGAGGAAGCGGCGCTCGACGAACTCGCCGCCTCGATCGCGGCGCGCGGACTGATCCAGCCGATCGTCGTGCGCCCACACGGCAAGGATTATCAGATCGTCGCGGGCGAGCGTCGCTGGCGCGCGGCGCAGCGCGCGCGGCTGCACGAGGTGCCGGTCGTCGTCCGTGATTTCGACGACGCCCAGACGCTCGAAGTCGCGCTGATCGAGAATATCCAGCGCCAGGATTTGAACGCCATCGAAGAGGCGCAGGCCTATCAGCGGCTGGCGGGCGAGTTCGGCCATACCCAGGAGGCGCTGGCCAAGATCGTCCACAAGTCGCGCAGCCATGTCGCCAATCTGCTCCGCCTGCTCGAATTGCCCGACACGGTGCAGAGCCAGGTCGTCAGCGGCGCACTGTCGATGGGGCATGCCCGCGCGCTGCTGGGCGCGGACGAGGTCGAATCGTTGGCCGATCAGGTGATCGCGCGGGGCCTCAGCGTCCGAGAGACCGAAAAGCTGACCCGTGAGGCCAAGGGCGGCGGTCGAAAGGGTACAACGGGCGAGCGGGGGGCGAGCAAGCCTTCGGGCCAGGATGCCGCCGATGCCGATATCGCGGCGCTGGAGGGGCAATTGGCCGATCTGCTCGGTCTGTCGGTGCGGATCGCGCATGGCGAGAAAGGGGGGACGATCACCCTCAGCTACTCGACGCTCGATCAGCTTGACATGGTGTGCCAACGGCTGACCGGTGAGGGGATTTGAAAGCGGGACGCCGGTCTGTTTCGCAGGCAGGCGCAGCTCGCTTTTGATTTCTGAGGGGAGGGGCGTGGGCTTCGACTTCGCTCAGCCTGCACGGGGTTTGGGGACAGGGGGCTTAAATCCCAAACCCCGTTCAGGCTGAGCGAAGTCGAAGCCCAAGGGAATCACCCCCGCCGCGCAATCCCCTGCGCGATGATCGTCGCCTCGGACTCCGCCAGCACCGCCCCGGCATTGCCCGGTGCCATCACCGCGCGCTCCGCCGCCCGGATCCGCGTCAGCGCCCGCGCCAGCATCGCCGGGGTCCAGCGCCGCAGCGCCCGTGCCGTGCGAGCTTCGTCGCGGAAGAAGACTCGGTGACGCTTCATCACCGCCTCGACCGGCTCGCCCGCATCGAGATCGGCGCGCATCTCGGCCAGCGCCACCAGCCGCCGGGCGAGCGCCCGCAGCCAGGGGATGGGCGAGGCGCCCCCTTCGTCCAGCAGCGCCAATTCACCGCCCAGATCGCCGACACGGCCCTCCACCACGGCCTCGACCGCGTCACTCATCTCCACCTCCCCCAGATCGGCGCCGATGGCATCCAGGGCGGCATGATCGACCTCGCGCGGGCGGTCAGGGGCCGAATCGAGATAAAGGGACAGCTTCTCCAACTCGCGGGTCAGGACCGAACGATCGGCGGCGGCGGCCTCGACCAGTCGCGTCGGGATACCCGCGGCCAGGCGCAGGCCCAATTCCCCGGCGATGGCGGTCGCCAGCCGCTCGGCATCGGCAGCAGTGGGGGCGTAGCAGCCGAACGCCATGGCACGCGGCGAATCGAGCGCCAGCTTGACGATCTTGGCGGTCGTCTTGACCGATGGCGCGATGGCGACGACCGGATTGCCCGCCGACTCGGCCTCCAACAGCGCGGTGAAGGCGGCCAGTCCTTCCTCGCCGACGCTGGCGATGCGGATATGGCGGGGGCCGCCGAACAGCGACATGGAGGCCGCTTCGTCGGTCAGGCGGGCGGGGTCGCTTTTCAGCGTCGCCGAATCCAGGTCGATCCGCTCGGCCTCCTGCCCCATCGCATTCGCCAGCAATCGCGCCAATTCGCTCGCCCCCGCCTCGTCGGGGCCATGGAGCAGATAGAGGCGGATATCGGCGGAGGGACGGCTCAGCGCCTGGCGAATCTGATTGGCGTTCGCCTTCACGGCCGCGCGGGGGCCATCGCCTCGCCCGGCCGTGACCGGGCATAGGTGGCGAGCCGGGCGACGATCTCGTCCGCGACGATCACCGACAACCGTTCCAGCGCGGTGTTCTCCGCCGCGATGGTGGCGTATTCGGAGCGGACCACATCGATCCCGGCATCCGATCCGGCGGTGGCGTCGACCAGTACCGCGTTGCTCGTCTGGTCGACCAGTTGGTAGCGCGCCCGCAGGATACGCCGTTCGCGGACCACCGAATCGTCCCGCCGCACGCCGAGTCCGCGAATCTCGTCATCCAGCCGCACATCCAGCCGATAGCGCGCGCCGCCCGACTGGCCGCCACCCAGACGATCCTTCAGCGCATTGGCCATCAGCCAGCCCGCTTTCCCCTCGATCGGGGCGATCTCGATCCCCGACAATGCGGTGGCCACCGATCCCGAGCCGCCTCCCGCATAGAGCGGATGCAGCCCGCAACCCGACAGGCCGAATGTCAGGGCCAGCCCGGCGACGATCAGGGGGAGGGGACGCATCATGCGACGATGTTCACCAGACGGTCGGGCACCACGATCACCTTCTTCGGGGTCGCACCGTCCAGCGCACGGACGATCTTGTCCGACGCCAGCGCGGTCGCCTCCAGCGCGTCCTTGGGAAGCCCCTTGGCGACGGTCAGCGTATCGCGCAGCTTGCCGTTGACCTGCACCGCGACGGTGACTTCGTCCTCGACCAGCAGGCTTTCGTCCACGACCGGCCAGGCGGCGTCGGCGATCAGGCCCTCTTGCCCCATGCCCGCCCAGGCTTCCTCGGCCAGATGCGGGACCATCGGTGCGACCAGCAGCATGGTGGTGCGGATGGCTTCGTTGCGGGCGGCGGACGGCTTGGCCTTTTCAATGGCGTTGACCAGTTCGTACAGCTTGGCCACCGCCTTGTTGAAAGCCAGCGCCTCGATATCCGCCGCGACGCCCGCGATGGTCTGGTGCAGCTTGCGCGAGAGCGGCTTGTCCTCGCCCTCGGCGGCTTCCGAACCGTCGAACAGGCGCCACAAGCGCTGGACGAAGCGCCACGAACCCTCGATACCCGCTTCAGACCAGGGCAGGTCGCGTTCGGGCGGGCTGTCGGACAGCATGAACCAGCGCACCGCGTCCGCGCCGTACTGATCCACGATGGGTTCGGGATCGACGGTGTTCTTCTTGGACTTGGACATCTTCTCGACGCGGCCGACCGTGATCGGCTGGCCGGTCGCGATCTCGATGCCGTCGCGGATTTCGCCCGGCGCCAGCCAGCGGCCGTCCGACGACTTGTAGCTTTCGTGCGTGACCATGCCTTGCGTGAACAGGCCCGCAAAGGGCTCCGCCACGTCGATCAGGCCGATATGCTTCAAGGCGCGGGTCCAGAAGCGCGCATAGAGCAGGTGCAAAATCGCATGCTCGACGCCGCCGATATACTGGCCGACGGGCAGCCATGTCTTCACCACCTCGGGATCGAAGGGGCGATCCTTGGGCTGGCTGGCGAAGCGGATGAAATACCAGGACGAATCGACGAAGGTGTCGAGCGTGTCGGTTTCGCGCCGGGCGGGCTTGCCGCAATTGGGGCAAGCGACATGCTTCCACGTCGCATGGCGATCGAGCGGGTTGCCGGGGACGTCGAAGGTCACGTCCTCGGGCAGCGTGACCGGCAGTTGCGCCTTGGGCACCGGCACCGCGCCGCAGTCGTCGCAATGGATGATCGGGATGGGCGTGCCCCAGTAACGCTGGCGACTGACGCCCCAGTCGCGCAGGCGATACACGGTCTGCCCCTGGCCCCAGCCTTCACCCTCGGCCGCTGCGATGACGGCGGCCTTGGCGGCCTCCACCTCCATGCCGTCGAGCGGGCCGGAGTTCACCAGACGACCCGCGCCGGTATAGGCGGTGTCGCCCTCGAACACCGGCGCGGTCGTGTCGCCATCGGCGACGACGCGCGTGACGCTCAGGCCGTATTTCCGCGCAAAGTCCAGGTCGCGCTGGTCATGCGCCGGCACGCCCATCACCGCGCCGGTGCCGTAGTCCATCAGCACGAAGTTCGCGATATAGACGGGCAGGGTGATGCTCTCGTCCATCGGATGCTGCATCCGATAGCCGGTGTCGAAGCCCAGCTTTTCCTGGGTTTCCAGCTCGGCAGCGGTGGTGCCGCCCGCCTTGCAACGTTCGATGAAGGCGGCGGCATCCGCATTCGACTCGGCCAGTTCGCGGGCGATCGGGTGATCCGCCGCGATCGCGACGAAGCTCGCGCCGAAGATCGTGTCCGGACGGGTCGAATAGACCTCGATCGGCGTGGCGAAGGGGGCGACCGGCGCAAAACGGAATTGCAGGCCCTTGCTGCGACCGATCCAGTTCTCCTGCATCAGCTTCACCTTGTCGGGCCAATGCTCGAGCGTCGTCAGACCCTCCAGCAGCTCGTCGGCAAAGTCGGTGATCTTCAGGAACCACTGGTTCAGCTTGCGCTTCTCGACCAGCGCGCCCGAGCGCCAGCCGCGCCCGTCGATCACCTGCTCGTTGGCGAGCACGGTCATGTCGACCGGGTCCCAGTTGACCGCCGATTCCTTGCGATAGACCAAGCCGCTCGCATAGAGATCGAGGAACAGCGCCTGTTCATGCCCGTAATAATCGGGCTCGCAGGTCGCGATCTCGCGCGTCCAATCGAGCGCGAAGCCCAGCCGCTTCAACTGCGCCTTCATCGTCGCGATATTGTCGCGGGTCCAGCCGCCCGGATGGACGCCCTTTTCCATCGCGGCATTCTCGGCGGGCATGCCGAACGCGTCCCAGCCCATCGGGTGGAGCACCTCATGCCCGATCATCCGGCGATAGCGGGCCAGAACGTCGCCCATCGTATAGTTGCGGACATGCCCCATATGGATGCGCCCTGAAGGATAGGGAAACATCTCAAGGACATAGCTGCGGGGCTTGGGGCTTTGGTCGTCGGCGGCGAAGGTGCGCCGCTCTTCCCAAATCCGCTGCCAGGTCGAATCCGATTTCAGGGCATTGAAACGCGAGGCCATGTGTCTCGTCTTTATCCGTTCGTGATCGAGGCGCGGCGCAGGTCGCGCGCCTTGGTGAGGATGATGTCTTCCAGCTTCTGGATCGTCGCGGCCTGAACCGGTGCTTCCACCCACTGGCCGCCGCGATTGATCTCGCGAAGGGCGGTCACGCGCAGCGCGTCGGCGCGCAGATCCTGGTCGAGGATGGTGACGGTCACCTTCATCCGCTCGGTCGGCGTCTGCGGATTGACGTACCAGTCGGTGACGATCACGCCGCCGTTGGAATCCGTCTCGGCCAGCGGCATGAAGCTGAGCGTGTCGAGGCTGGCGCGCCACAGATAGGAATTCACGCCGATCGTCGTCACCTTCGACGCGGCCAGGTCACCCTGTGGGCGGGCCTTCTTGCCGGCACAGGCGCCGAGCGACAGGGCGGCGATAACCGCGAACGCGGTGGCGGAACGGCGAAGCATCGGCATTATCCTGACTGCGATGAAGAATGAGGAATATGGGTTGCCTATCGCCTCTACAGGGGCCCCGCCACCCCGGCAAGCATTCCGGCGAATCGCGGAGCAGTCCGAATCTGTGGAGGATGCGCAACAGTCGGACAAGATTCGCCTATGGCGGCGTAACAATGGGATCGCTCACGACGGATTCCATGTTAGAGGCCATGTATCAAAGAGGTCATATAAAAGGGGTGGACCGTGTCGTTCGGGCGTGTGGTGATCGGAATCGCAATCGGGGCGCTCGCCGCCACGACTGCGCTGGTCGCGCCCGCCATCGGTGCGGTGGACCAGAATGGCCGGGCCCCCAAGCGCAGCCTCAGCCTGATGGGGCGCGGCGGCTTTACCCCGGCGGCGGCGGACCCCCGGCTGGCGGCGATATTCGCGCGTAGCGGGCTGGACGCGGGCGATCTGCGCTTCACCCCGGCGGAAAGCCAGCGCGGGGCCAACCGCCCGGTCACCGTGGCGGTGCGCGCGCGGACCAGCCGGACCAGCGACGACCGGATTGCCGCCAACATCGCGCCGACCGTGGGTCTGGCGCCGATCTCCTATAATCTGGGTGTCTCGGTCGGCTGGAAGCGGCTGGCGGTGTCCGGCGACATGGCGCGCGTCGATCTGGCGGGCCTGCCGGGCAGCCGCGAAACCGCTGATGTGGCGGTCAGCTATACCGCGAATCGCTTCACCGGTCGGGTGAAGGCCTCGGCGGATCGCCCGATCGAGGGTGTGAACAAGCTGGTCGACATGCCGTCCAGCTATTCGCTTGATATGAGCAGCTCCTATTCGCTGACCCGCAACCTCGATGTGACGGCGGGCGTCCGCTATCGCTCGGACCGCGAGCGTCTGGCGCGGCTGGACGACGATCGCCGGAACAGCCAGGCGGTCTATCTGGGTACGGCCTTCCGCTTCTGATAACCGTGTGATGCGGTTTGGGTTAGACCGACTGTCGACGTTCCGACGTTATCCCAGCAAAGGCTGGGGTCTTTCGCCGTGATCCCCGGCGCGATGGGAAGCGGCCGCGCTACCAAGCTGCGCTTCTTTGGCCAATCGAACCCCGTTCGCGATCATCGACCGCTGGGATGATGGGGGCGGGCTCCACCCAAGCATCGATCGCGGCCCAGCCATCGAATCGCCCCCGCAATCGACGAAAGCGCTCCGCCGTCATTCCGCCCAGCGCGATTCGCGGCAGGCCCAGGCCACGGCCGATCCTTGCCGCGCGGGCAACCCCCAGGCTGGGCGCACCGGGATGCGAGCGGGTGGGGAAGAGCGGTGAGACGAACAACAGATCGGCCCCGGCCCGCCGCCCCGCCATCGCCTCAGCCTGGCTGTGCGCGGGCCAGCTTCGCAGACCCGATCCCCGACCCCATTTATGCACGCCGTCGCCGGGCAGCCCACCACCCACGACCAGCAGGATCAGCCGCCGTGCGCGTGCGATCCGCCAGACCCGGCGATGGATCGCGCGGCGCTCGGCCGGCGGCGTGGCGTGGTGGCGAAACACGACTCCCGATCCCGGCGGCAGGCGTCGCAAGGCCCGCCACAGCCCATCGCCCAGCCGCTCGTCGGTCATCAGCCATGTCACGGGGTATCGGTCGGCCATCCGGGGCACTATAGCGCGGGCCATGACCGACGACAGCGTTTCCCGCCTTTCCACCGTCTCCGATCAGCTCGCCCGCGCCGCCGGGCTGGGGGATCATGCCGCCCCGACCCTGATCGCGGTGTCCAAGACCCATGACGCCGACACGATCCGCCCGCTGCTCGACGCCGGACACCGGGTGTTCGGCGAGAATCGGGTGCAGGAAGCGGCGGCCAAATGGCCCGCTCTCCAAGAGGCGTATGCGGGCGTCGAACTGCATCTGATCGGCCAGTTGCAGTCGAACAAGGCGGCGGACGCGGTCGCGCTGTTCGATGTGATCCATACCGTCGATCGCCCCTCGCTGATCGCCGCGCTGGCCGAAGCGATGGCGAAGAGCGGTCGGCGTCCCGATTGCTTCTTGCAGGTCAATATCGGCGAGGAGGAGCAGAAGGGCGGCTGCACCATCGCCGAGGCACCGGCGATGCTGGAGCAGGCGCGGGCGGCGGGCCTGCCGATCATCGGCCTGATGGCGATTCCCCCGCAACGGGTGGACGCCGCCCCCTATTTCGCGCTGCTCGCCAAGATGGCGCGCGACCTGGGGCCGGCCAAGCTGAGCATGGGCATGTCGGACGATTATGAGGTCGCCGCGATGCTGGGGGCCAGTCACGTCCGGGTCGGCAGCGCGCTGTTCGGAGCCCGCGCATGAGCCGCTTCGCAGCCCTATTGTTCGATTTCGACGGCGTCCTGATCGACAGCGAATATGAGGGCAATCGGCACCTCGCCGAATGGCTGACCGCCAACGGCCATCCGCATAGCCCCGAAGAGGCGATGCACCATTATATGGGGCTGGCGGGCAAGGACTTCGTCGCTGCGATCGAGGGGCGGATCGGCTATGTCCTGCCGGACTCCTTTTACGAGGCCCGGGCGGCCGAAGATCTCCGCGCGATGGAGGAAGGCGTCGCGGCGATCGCGGGGGCGGTCGATTTCGTTCTTTCGCTGCCCGGTGATTTCCCCAAGGCGGTGGTGTCGTCCAGCCCGACCGTCTGGTTAGACCGGCATCTGCGCCATCTGGGTCTGCGCGAGGTGTTCGGCGAGCATGTCTATAGCGGGCGTGAGCATGTGACGAAGGGCAAGCCCGCGCCGGACCTGTATCTTTATGCCGCGGACCGGCTGGCCGTGCGGATCGAGGATTGCGCGATCCTGGAGGACTCCCCGGTTGGCGCGACCGGCGCGGTGGCGAGTGGGGGCTATGTCATCGGCATGTGCATGGGGACGCATTGCGCGGTCGGGCATGACCAGCGGTTGAGGGAGATCGGCGTGGCCGCGATCGCGCAGGACTATGCCGATGTGCGGCGGGAATTGGGGTTCTGATTCCACCCTCCGTTCAGCCTGAGCGAAGTCGAAGGCCACGGGATTCCCGGCGGAGCGCGGGACGTGCACTTCGACTTCGCTCAGTGCGAACGGGGTGCGGGGTATCGCGTCAGAGCTGGTGCCCGGTCCGATCCCGCTTGGTCGCCAGATAGCGTTCGTTGTGCGGATTGGGCGGCAGGCTGTGCGCCACCCGCTCGATCACCCGCACCCCCGCCGCGTTCAGCCCCGCGACCTTGGCTGGATTGTTGGTCAGCAACCGCACCTTGTCCTGCCCCAGCAACCGCAGCATCCGCGCCGCCACGCCGAAATCGCGCGCATCGATCGCGAAGCCCAACCGGGTATTGGCGTCGACCGTATCGAAGCCCTGATCCTGAAGCTGGTACGCGCGCAGCTTGTTGACCAGCCCGATTCCGCGCCCTTCCTGCCGCAGATAGAGCAATATGCCCCAGCCCGACTCCGCGATGGCGTGGATCGCGGCATGAAGCTGAGGCCCGCAATCGCATTTCAGGCTGCCCAGCACATCGCCGGTCAGGCACTCACTGTGCAGGCGCACCAGCGGCGGCGCACCGTTGGGCTGGCCGATGAGCAGCGCGACATGCTCGCCCGCCGCATGGGGGGAGCGGAAGGCGACGATCTCCGCATCCTCGGCCCCCTCGACCGGCAGGCGGGCCCGGGTGGCGATGGCGAGTGTCTCGGCATTCTCATGCGCGGCGATGTCGGCCAGCGAAATCTCCGCCTCGACGCCCTCACCCCCGACGAAGAAGGCGGGCAGCATCCCGGCGATCCGCGCGAACCGGATCGCGGCCGCCGCGACCGCCGGGTCGGGCAGGGGCAGGGCGCGGAACGGGCCTTTCAGCGGGGTGGCGAGGTCGAATTGCGGATCGGCCAGCGCCGTCGCCGCGGCGAAGTCGATCCAGGGCGCGCGCTCGACCAGCACGGCGGCCTCCGGGTCGGCGGCCTCCAACTGGTTGGTCAGCTTCAGCGTCGCGGCGCGCCCCGCCGAGATGAGGACGGGCGCGCGGCCCTTCGGATCGAAGGCCGCCAGGCGTAGCGGGTCCGCCGTCTCGACCGCGAGCAGCGCCTGGCCCTGAATCGCGATCGGCCAGCCCCGGCGCAGCGCATCGATCGCGCGCGCGGCGGCCTTGGCATCGGTGCTCAAAAATCGAATTCCGTCATGATCGGGATATGGTCGGAGGGCTTGAGCCAACTCCGGCAACCCTCGAACACCCGATGCGACACGGCCTTTTCGGCCAAGTCCCGCGTCGCCCACATATGGTCCAGCCGCCGCCCGCGATCCGACGCCGCCCAGTCCTTCGCGCGGTAGCTCCACCAGGTATAAAGCCGCTCGGGCGCGGGGATGAAGTGGCGGCCCAGATCGACCCAGTCGTTCGATGCCTGAAGCTTCGCCAGTGTTTCCACCTCGATGGGCGTATGGCTGACCACGTCGAGCAGTTGCTTGTGGCTCCACACGTCCGATTCGAGCGGCGCGATGTTGAAGTCGCCGGTCAGGATCGTCGGGCAGTCGAGCTTGCCCGACCAGTCGATCATCCGGCCGAGGAAATCCAGCTTCTGGCCGAACTTCGGATTCACCGCGCGATCGGGCACGTCGCCGCCCGCCGGAATATAGACATTCTCCAGCCGCACGCCGTTCGGCAGGCGGATGCCGACATGCCGCGCCTCGGCATTGGCCTGCCAGTCCAGACGGTCGTCTTCGGTGATGGGGACACGGGATGCGATGGCGACGCCGTGATGCATCCGCTGGCCATGGATGATGATGTGGTCGTAACCCAGCGACCGGAACAGATCGAAGGGGAAGTCGTCATCGACGACCTTCGTCTCCTGAAGGCACAATATGTCGGGCGCGGCTTCCGTCAGGAATTGCTCGACGATGGCGGCGCGGAAACGCACCGAGTTGATGTTCCAGGAGGCGATTTTCACGGCTGCCGATGTAGCGGTGGGCCGGGGGCGAGACAAGATTGGGCGGTCACCATCCTATTCCGCCCCTGGAAGGGGAGGGGGACCATGCGCAGCATGGTGGAGGGGTGTCCCCGGTTGCGAGTGAGGGTCGCCTGACCGGCGGCGATACCCCTCCGTCAGCGCTACGCGCTGCCACCTCCCCTTGCAGGGGAGGAATGAGGGGAAAACGGAAAGGCCCCCGCTCCGGGGGCATGGAGCGAGGGCCGACCTAGCGTTCGTCACGCAGGCGGGATGAGGGTGCTCGTCCGAGCAACAGGGGGGAATCTCGAAGGCCCCTCAACCGCAACCCCCTGATAGGGCAGCGAACCTGTCGCTCGGATGAATGAAATGGCCCGCCGGCGTTCAGTTTCGCGTCGGCCCCCTCCGTGGATCGTTGAATCGGAACGCTTTGTCGTCCACCGGCACCCCGAATCGCTGATTGGACAGGCGAATGGTGGTCCGGTTGTTCTGGCTGTCCAGCGCGACCCAGCCCTGCATCATCAGCCCGCCCGGCGCGGCGGGATCGCGGGCGAAGACCAGGGTGATCTTGCCATATTCGGGATGCTTGGGATCGTTCGCCTCGACCGAGACCAGCCGTGAATCGGCGCTGGGCACCACCTTGGCATAGCGGCCGATATCGCGGCTGGGATCGAGCAGCACGCCCAGCGGCGAGTTCTTGATCGGCCAGCGCTGCTTCTGTCCGACCGAATAATCGAGGAACCACAGGCTGCCGCCATCCGCGACGATCAGCAGGGGCACGCCCTTTTCATATTGGAAGCGGATCTTGCCCGGCTTCTTCATGGTCAGCGTGCCGGTCAGCACCTTGCCCGCCCGGTCGGTCTGGGTGAAATCGGCGGTCATCGTCTGCACCGATTGCAGGTGACGCTGCACCGCCGCGAGGTCGCCACCGGCCTGGGCCAGCGCGGGGAGGGGGGCGGCGACCATCGCCATGGCGGTCGGCGCCAACAGGGCGGACGCCACAATCGAACGGATCATATCAAACTCCTTTGGCCCGTCCGTCATGCGTCGGGTCTATTGAACGGGTCGTGAATCGCGGGCGCTACAGGGTGAAGGCGGCCTTCATCCCCAATATGGTGGCGTCGTCGGCTTGCGAATAGCCGCCGGGGTGATGGACGAACTGGAGGTTGGGGCGCATCTCCAGCCATTGGGCGGGGTGGATACTGTAATAGACCTCCGCCGCATATTCCGACCCCTGCACCGCCGGGCGGGTGGGATCGAGCCTCTGACCATCCGCCACGCGACCATTCACATGGGTCCGCGCCACGCCGATGCCCAGCACGTCGCCCGGCACGGCGGGCACCAGCCCCTTGTAGAATAGTCCGGCGGCGATCTGGTTATCGGTGACGCTGGTCGCGCGATCGGCCTGGGTCGCGTTGAGGAAGACGCTCAGCCCGTTCTCCGCCTTGCCGTCCTTGGTTTCGCCGGTCAGCTGCTGCTGGATATTGACGTACACGCCATAGCGGCTGGTCCGCTCCAGCGGCGCCAGGCCGGTGATCGCGATGGGGCGGCGGTTGATGTCGAGGAAGACGTCCGCCGCATCCGCCGTCGCGACCCAGCCGCCCAGCTTGTACGACCCGATCTTGCCGGCACTGGCATTGCGGATCCAGCCGATCTCGGCGGGGATCAGCACGCCGGTCGCACCCTTGAAGTGGCCGATGAAGAAGTCGGTATCCAGATTGCGCGGATTGATCTCATAGACCGCGCCCTGGACATACAGGTCGTCGCGCGGTTCGTAGCGCAGCCGCGCACCCCATTGGCTGGCCGGCCAGTTTTGCCAATAGTCGCCGACCAGATTGCCCGGCTGTGCCCCGCAGAAGCTCAAGTTCATGAAGTGGCAGGAGAAGATGGCGAAATCCTCGCCCGGATTGGTGCGGCCCAGCTTCAGCTCGAACCGCTCACCCAGTCGCTGTTCGTACCAGAATTGGGTCAGGCGCAGCGTCTGGCCGCGACCATAGACCTCCTGCACCTGTTGCAGCGTGCCGAGCGCGGCGTCGTCGCTGAGGTTGCGGCCCCGGCGATAGGTGAGGGTGGCCTGGAACGCGCCGCCCTTCAGCCCGAAGACCTTCTCCAGATCGAACAGCGCGCCCGCGTCGAACTGCCCCGTCTCGCGCAACAACGTCTTGCGCCCGCCGGTGAGGTTGGCGGCACTTTCCGAGGCATAGCGGGCGGTGACGGTGATCCCGCGCTCGTTCAGCCGGGTGCGGATCTTGTGCCAGTCGCCGATGATCCCGGGCGGCGGCGTCCGCCGGGTGTCGGCGGTGATCGCCGAGGGGGCGCTGTCCGAGGGGCGGACGGCGCGGCGGCGGGTGGGGGTGCGCTGCGTATCGCCGGCGGCGGCATCGGGCGTGACGCGTGCGGCGGTGGGGACGGGATCGGTGGTCTGCTGCGGCGACAGGGGTGCGGCGAGCAGCAATGGTGCCCAGCCCCAGATCGTCGCCATCGCCTTAACCCCCTTTTACCCGTCGCTTATCGTTGCGGATGGCAAACGATCGGACAGGCAAAAGGTGCCGTAAACGTCAATCCTCCCCGGCATGGGGAGGGGGACCAGCGAAGCTGGTGGAGGGGGATCGCCACACAGACCGTCCTATGGGGAAGCCCCCTCCGTCAGGCCTGCGGCCTGCCACCTCCCCGTACCGGGGAGGAATAGGTCATCCCTGCTCCGCCGCGCGGACCTGGTCGATATAATCGCCATATCCCTCCGCCTCCATCTCCTCCAGCGGCACGAAGCGCAGCGAGGCGGAGTTGATGCAGTAGCGCAGGCCGCCGCGATCGCGCGGGCCGTCGGGGAAGACATGGCCGAGATGGCTGTCGCCATGCGCCGAGCGGACCTCGGTGCGGACCATGCCGTGGGTGGTGTCGCGCAACTCGTTGACATGCGCGGGCTCGATCGGCCGCGTGAAGCTGGGCCAGCCGCAATGCGAATCGAACTTGTCGGCGGAGGCGAAGAGCGGCTCGCCCGAGACGATGTCGACATACAGGCCCGGCTCGCGCGTGTGGAGATATTCGCCGGTGCCGGGGCGCTCGGTGCCGCTCTGCTGGGTCACATAATATTGTTCGGGCGTCAGCTTCGCGAGGGCTTCCTCGGTCTTGGCATAGCGGGTGTCGGCCATGGGACTTCCTTTCCGGCTCAGGCTTGGGCGGCGATCTGGCGCAGCGCCTGTTCGAACGCTTCGGGCGGTTGCTCACCCGAGATCAGGTAACGATTGTCGATAACGATGGCGGGCACCGATTGGATGCCGCGCCCCTGCCACAGCCGCTCGGCCTCGCGGACCTCGGCGGCATAGCGGTCGGAGGACAGGATCGCGCGGGCCTCGCCCTCGTCCAGCCCGGCGCGGGTCGCGGCGGCGACCAGCACGTCGTGATCCGCGATATTCTCGCCGCGCGTGAAATAGCTGTCGAACAGCGCATGCTTCATTTCCGCCTGTCGCCCCTCGATCCCGGCCCAGTGGAGCAGCCGATGCGCGTCGAAACTGTTGTAGATGCGCGACGTGTCGCCCATCGCCATGGTGAAGCCGACCGAGGCCGCCCGCTCGCGGATCGTCGCGCGGGTGGCGGCGGACTGTTCGGGCGTGGCGCCATATTTGCGGCCGATATGCTCGACGATATTCTCGCCCTCCGGGACCATCGCCGGGTTCAGTTCGAAGGGCTGGAAATGGATGTCCGCCTCCACCGCATCGCCCATCCGGTCGAGCGCGGTTTCCAGCCCGCGCAGGCCGATGATGCACCAGGGGCAGGAGACGTCGGAGACGAAGTCGATACGGATCGGACGGGACATGCAGGGTCCTGGATGATGCGGCCGGGCTGCGAACGCCTCGCTTATGTGGGAGGGGCTCTGCCGCCCTGCAACCGGCGGAACATCGCGCCATGGCGGCGGCTTTTGCATCGGAGCACTTTGCACGAAGGACGGTGCCGGATAGCAGCATCGGGCCAGTTCAAGAGGGATATGCCAGAATGACCAGAACAGTCCTCGTCACCGGTGCGACCGCCGGAATCGGTGCGGCGACGGCGCGCGCCTTCGTCGCCAGCGGATGGCGGGTGATCGGGACGGGGCGACGCGCCGGCCGGCTGGCGGCGCTGGCGGGCGAGTTGGGCGGGGCGTTTCATCCGCTCGCCTTCGACATCACCGACGAGGATGCGCTGGACGCGGCGCTGGCGGGATTGCCGCCCGAATTCGCCGGGATCGACCTGCTGATCAACAATGCCGGGCTCGCGCTTGGCACCAAGCCCGCCCAGGACAGCGATCTGGCCCAGTGGCGGACGATGATCGCGACCAATATCGATGGCCTCATCACCATTACCCACCGCTTGCTGCCCCGCCTGATCGAGCGGCGCGGGGGGATCATCAACCTGTCCTCGGTGGCGGCGAACTACCCCTATACCGGCGGCAACGTCTATGGCGGGACCAAGGCGTTCGTGAAGCAATTCTCGCTCAACCTGCGCGCCGACCTGCATGGCAAGGGGGTGCGCGTCACCTCGATCGAGCCGGGCATGGTCGAAACCGAATTCACCACCATCCGCACCGGCGGCGATCAGGCGGCGTCGGACGCGCTCTATGCGGGATCGGACCCGATGACCGGCGAGGATATCGCCGCGACGCTGCTCTGGGTGGCGGAACTGCCGCCGCATCTCAACATCAACCGGCTGGAGTTGATGCCGGTCAGCCAGTCCTTCGCGGGTTTCCAGGTCACGCGAGAAGGGTAAGCCGTCAGAGCGGTCGGTGCATCACCAGCGCATCGACCGGCCCCAGCGCCGGGTGTCGGAACGCCCCCGGCACCCGCCCGACCGTTGTGAAGCCCAGCGCCGTCCACAGATGCACGGCGGCGGCGTTGCTGCTCACCACGAAATTGAACTGCATCGCGGAGAACCCCCGCGCGCGGGCTTCGTCGAAGGAATGCAGCGCCATCGCCCGTGCGACGCCTTTCCCCCGTGCGACGGCGGCGGTCATATATCCCGCATTGGCGACATGATCCCCGCCGCCCGCCTGATTGGCGCGGATATAATAGGTGCCGAGGATCGCGCCGTCCTCCTCCGCCACGAACACTGTCTTGTCCGCATCGAACCAGTAGGCGAGCGCGGCCTCCCCGGTCATGTCGCGGTCGAGCGCATAGGTCTCGCCCGCACGGATCACGGGCAGGATGATCGCGGTGATGGCGGAGGCGTCGGCGGGGAGGGCGGGGCGGATATTCATGAGGGCAGGATAAAGCCGGACAGATGGATTTGCGACCATCGACAGTTCGGAACGAGGCTTCGCACTGGTAGCATGGTCGTCGGATAGCGGTCGGGAGAGGGCGGATGACGACAGGTATCACCGGGTTGAACCACATCACGCTTGCCGTTTCCGATCTGGACCGGGCAGTGACCTTTTACCGCGACGTTCTGGGATGTGACCTGCGCGCGCGGTGGAGGGATGGGGCCTATCTGGAGGCCGGTTCGCTCTGGCTTTGCCTGTCCCATGACGTACAGGCGCACCCGTCACCGCGGCCTGACTACACCCATGTCGCTTTTGCGGTTCCAGCGGAGAATTATGCCGCGCTGAGGACCCGCCTGTTGGCGACATGCCCGATCTGGAAGGACAATGCGAGCGAGGGGGCTTCGACCTATTTCCTCGATCCTGACGGACATCAGCTCGAAATTCACGTCGGGACGCTCGAATCGCGATTGCGCTACTATCGCGATCATCCCGAAAAAGGCGTCGAACTTTTTGATGACAGATCGCGCGAACAAGATCGCTTCATCTGATTTTAGGAAGCGTCGCTTTGCGACGAAAGCGGTTCCTGTAAGAACCGCTGGAGCGGGCGAAGGGATTCGAACCCTCGACCCCAACCTTGGCAAGGTTGTGCTCTACCCCTGAGCTACGCCCGCTCTGGCGTTCCGAACCGGCGAACCGGCTGGGGTGAGGCGCGCTAATAGATGTGGGTTTTCGAACCGGCAAGCCCTTTTTTTAGAATTTTTCCGACTGGCGGCTTCTTGTTGAGAACATTACAAGAACAAATATGGAGGAGCCCTTCGCCCTGATCGACCGACTGCGCCGCGCCGCCGCTTTGGCGAGCGAGGCGGCGCGCGGGGCGGAGGGGATGGCGGAGGATGGTCTGCCCCGGCTGGCACGGGCGCAACTTCATGAGATTCATGCTCTTTCCCAAGAGGAGGCGGCCAGCGGCGCGGGCTTTGCCATGGGATGCGTGCTGGCGGCGGCGGCGCGACCGTTGCTGTGGCTGCGCACCGAATCCGCCGAGAGGGAAGGCGGGCGACTCCATGGGCCGGGGCTGGTCGCGATGGGGCTGGACCCCGCCGATCTGGTCGTGGTGGTGGTCGCCGACGATGCCGCATTGCTGCGCGCGGCGGCGGATGGCGCGCGCTGTCCTGGGCTGGGCACGGTGATCGCGGAGGGCTGGGGGGCGATGCGGGGCTATGACCTGACCGCCTCGCGCCGGTTGATGCTGTCCGCCGAAGCCTCGGGCGTGCTGATGATCCTGCTGCGTGTCGGCGGTCAGGCGGTGCCGAGTGCCGCCGCGACCCGCTGGTCGGTCGCGCCCGCCCCGTCGCGCGCGCTGGCCGCCGATGCGCCGGGCGCCCCCGCCTATGACCTGGAATTGCTGCGCCGACGGGGAGGGCCCGCCGGTGCCCGTTGGCGCGTGGAGTGGAACCGTGACACGCAAAGCTTCGATCCCGCGCCGCTATCTGGCGCTCGTCTTCCCCTGGTTGCCGATCGAGCGGCTGCGGGCCCGCCGCCCGCATCTGTTCGTCGCGCGCGATGACGCGCCGATCGCCTTTGCCGAATCGGTCGGCGGCGCGATTCGGATCGCCGCGCTGGATAAGGAGGCGGTGGCGGCGGGGCTGTCGGTCGGGCTGACGCTCGCCGATGCGCGGGCGCGGGTGCCGGAGATCGAGGTGTTCCCGCACGATCCCGCCGCCGATGCCGACTGGCTGGAGCGGCTGGCGGAGGGGGCACGGCGTTACAGCCCGGCCGTGGCGCTCGACCCGCCACAGGGACTGGTGCTGGACAGCGCGGGGGCGGATCACCTGTTCGGCGGCGAGCGCGGGCTGGCCGAGGATATCGAGACGCGGATGGCCAGGCGCGGGATCACCGTGCGGCTGGCTTATGGCGACACCCCCGAGGCGGCGCGGGCGCTGGCGCGTCATGCGGGTGCCCCGGCTCCGGACGAGATGGGGGCGATCCGCCGCTTGTCCGTGGCCGCGCTGGAACTGGACGCGGATGCGACGGCGGCGCTGGTCGCGGCGGGGTTGAAGTCGGTCGGCGACGTGCTGGCGCGACCGATGGCGGCGATCGCGGCGCGTTTCGGGCGCGAGGCGGCAACGGCGCTGCGGCGGCTGACCGGCGAGGAGGAGAGCCCGCTGACCCCGCGCGTGGTGGCCGCCCCGATCGCGGTGGAGCGCCGCTTTGCCGAGCCGGTGGCCAGGACCGAGCATATGCTGGCGGTGCTGGAGGACCTGGCGGGGGAGGCGGCACGCGCGCTGGAGGAGCGGCATGAGGGCGGCCGGCGCTGGGACGCGCGGCTGTTCCGTGCGGATGGCGAGGTGCAGGGCCTGCGCGTCGAGACGGGGCAGCCGACCCGCGATCCGACGGTGCTGCTGCGGCTGTTCCGCGAGCGGATCGAGGCGCTGGCCGATCCGCTCGACCCCGGTTTCGGGTACGACCTGATCCGATTGGACGTGGGGTTGGCGGAGAAGCTGGACGCGGTCCAGTTGCGGCTGGAGGGGGGAGAGGCCAAGTCGGAGGCGGTGGCGGCGCTGATCGACCGGTTGGGCACGCGACTGGGGCGCGAGAGGGTGCGGCGAATCCATCCGCGCGACAGCCATATTCCCGAACAAGCCGAGTTGCTGCTGCCCGCGACGCAGGATGCGCCCTGCGCCGAATGGTCCCGACCCGAACCGGGCGAGCCGCCGCTGCGGCCCATCCACCTGTTCGACCCGCCCCAGCCGATCGAGTCGCTGGCCGCCGAGACGCCGGATGGACCGCCTGCGCGCTTTCGCTGGCGGCGGAAACTGCATGACGTGGCGCGCGCCGAAGGGCCCGAGCGGATCACGGGCGAATGGTGGCGGCGGGCGGACATGACGCCGCCCACGCGCGACTATTACCGGGTCGAGGATGTGCGCGGGCGGCGCTTCTGGATCTTCCGTCACGGCCTCTACAGCGAGACCGAGCGGCCCCGCTGGTATGTGCACGGCCTGTTCGCGTGACGGTGCAGCGTTCCCCTATTCCTCCCCTGCAAGGATTCCTCTGCAAAACTCCCGCCAGCACCATCCCGGCGAAGGCCAGGATCCAGTTGCGGGACGCTTGTAAATGCCTCTCATCGCTTCCCAACTGGACCCCGGCCTCCGCCGGGGTGGTCGATGTCCATGGGCGGCGTCCCGACTTTCGCAGAGGAATCCTGCAAGGGGAGGTGGCAGGGCGAAGCCCTGACGGAGGGGTGTCCCCGGTCGCGGGGTTCCCGATCCTCGCTGGCGAGGACACGCCTCCACCATGCTGCGCATGGTCCCCCTCCCCTTACAGGATTCCTCAGCAAAACTCTCGCCAGCACCATCCCGGCGAAGGCCGGGATCCAGTTGCGGGACGATTATAAATGCCTCTCATCGCTTCCCAACTGGACCCCGGCCTCCGCCGGGGTGGTCGATGTTCATGGGCGGCGTCCCGACTTTCGCAGAGGAATCCTCACAGGGGAGGAAGGGGTTAAGTGTCTGCCCAGCCCCGCTTCGCCGAGCTGGTCGCGGCGACACATTACTCCTTCCTGGACGGTGCGAGCCCGGCGGAGGACATGGTCAAGCGGGCCATTGTCCTGGGGCTGGACGGCTTGGGCATCGCCGACCGCAACACCGTGGCGGGGGTGGTCCGTGCGCATCGGGCCTTGCGGGAAATCCGCGAGGAACTGGGCGAGCGAATGCCGTCCTTCGAACTCGTCGTCGGCGCACGGCTGGTCTTTGCCGACGGCACGCCGGACATCGTCGCCTATCCGATCGATCGTCGCGGGTGGGGGCGGCTGACCCGGTTGCTCACACTGGGCAACAAGCGGGCGAAAAAGGGCGGCTGCATCCTGGGGCTGGGCGACCTGATCCGCCATGCCGATGATCTGCTGCTGATCGCGCTACCCCAATCCTCCGCTCGCCCCTGCGAGCCGATGCCGGAGGCGATGCTGCCCCCGCACCGTGCCGATCCGGGGCTGGCGGCGACGCTCGATCGGTTGGTGGCGGTCGCGCCGGGGCGGGTCTGGCTGGGCGTCACCATGCCGCGATCGGGCGCGGACCGGCGGCGGCTGGCGGCCTGGGCGGCGCTGGCGGAGGGGCGGGGTGTGCCGCTGCTGGCGGCCACCGACGCGCTGTTCGCCACGCCCGCCGACCGACCGGTACAGGATATACTGACCTGTATCCGCGAAGGACTGACCATCCGCAGTGCCGGACGGCGGCTGGCGGCGAATGCGGAGCGGCATCTGAAGCCCGCCGCCGAGATGGTGCGGCTGTTCGCCGATCGACCGGAGGCGGTGGCGCAGAGCATCGCGATCCTCGACCGGATCGCATTTCGTCTGGAGCATCTGTCCTACGAATATCCCCATGAGCCGGTGGCCGAGGGTTGGGAGGCGCAGGACTGGCTGGAGGAACTGGTCCGGCGGGAAGCGGCGGTGCGCTATCCGGATGGCGTTCCGGCCCAATTACGCACCCTGCTGGACAAGGAACTCGCGCTGATCCGCCAATGCGGATACGCCCATTATTTCCTGACCGTGCACGACGTGGTGCGATACGCACGCAGCCTGGATCCGCCCATTCTCTGCCAGGGGCGGGGGTCGGCGGCCAATTCGGCGGTATGCTGGATATTGCACGTCACCTCGGTCGATCCGACCCGTTACGACCTGCTCTTCTCCCGCTTCGTCTCGGCGGAACGGGGAGAGCCGCCCGATATCGACATCGATTTCGAGCATGAGCGGCGCGAGGAGGTGATCCAGTATATCTACAACCGCTATGGCCGCCACCGCGCCGCCATCGCCGCGACCGTCATCCATTACCGCCCGCGCAGCACGGTGCGCGAGGTCGGGCGCGCGCTGGGGCTGAGCGAGGATGTGACGCAAAGGCTGACCAGCACCGTCTGGGGCAGCTTTTCCAAGCAGTTCGAGGAGAAGCGTTTCCACGAAACCGGCTTTTCCCCCGATAACCCGGAGATCGCCCGGCTCCGCACCCTGGTCGACCGGCTGCTGGGCGCGCCGCGCCATCTGTCGCAGCATGTCGGCGGCTTCGTGCTGACTCAGGGGCGCCTCGACGAGACGGTGCCGATCCATAACGGCGCGATGGAGGGGCGGACCTTCATCGAATGGGATAAGGACGATATCGACGAACTGAAGATCATGAAGGTCGATATCCTTGCGCTGGGCATGCTGACCTGCATCCGCAAGGCGTTCGACCTGATGGACGCGAACGGCTTCGCGCGCCCGACCCTCGACGATCTGGCGCAGGACGAGGACGACCGCGTTTACCGGATGCTGCAAAAGGGCGACAGCATCGGCGTGTTCCAGGTGGAAAGCCGCGCACAGATCAACATGCTGCCCCGGCTGAAGCCGCGCGAATTCTACGATCTGGTCGTGCAGGTGGCGATCGTCCGGCCGGGGCCGATCGAGGGCGACATGGTCCACCCCTATCTCCGCCGCCGGGCGAAGAAGGAGGCGGTCAGCTTTCCGTCTCCCAAACATGGCCCGGCGGACGAGTTGTACCAGTTGCTCCACAAGACCTATGGCGTGCCCTTGTTCCAGGAACAGGCGATGAAGCTGGCCATCACGGCGGCCGGATTCACGCCCGACGAAGCCAACCAGCTCCGCCGTGCCATGGCGACGTTCCGCAATGTCGGCACCATCCAGAATCTGCGCGAGAAGATGGTCGGCGGCATGGTCCGGCGGGGCTATGAACCCGACTTCGCCGAACGCTGTTTCAAGCAGATCGAGGGTTTCGGCTCCTATGGCTTTCCCGAAAGCCACGCGCTGTCCTTCGCGCGGCTGGTCTATGTCTCGGCCTGGTTGAAATGCCACCAGCCCGCGATCTTCACCTGCGCGCTGCTCAATGCCCAGCCGATGGGATTCTACGCCCCCGCGCAACTGGTTCGCGACGCGCGTGAGAATGGCCGGGTCGAGGTGCGGCCGGTCGATGTGAATTTCAGCGGCTGGGACAATCGGCTGGAGCGGCGGGAGGACGGCGCGCTCGCGCTACGGCTGGGTTTTCGGCAGGTCGACGGGTTTCGGGAAGGCTGGGGCGAGGCGATCGCCACCCACGCGCCCTATGAGACGATCGAGTCGGTCGCGATCCGGGGGCACCTCCCCCGCCGCGCGCTCGATCTGCTGGCACAGGCGGATGCCTATCGCTCGCTGGGGCGCGGGCGGCGCGAGGGGCAGTGGGAGGCGCGGCGGATGAAGTCGGCGCAACTGCCTTTGTTCGCCGCGATGGAGGCCCCCGAAATGGCCGCCGAGCCGCCCGTGACCCTGCCGCCCATGTCACCATCGGAGCAGGTGACGGCGGATTACCGTGTCACCCGCCTGTCGCTGAAGGGCCATCCCATGGCCTTCCTGCGTAGCGAACTGGCGGCGGAGGGGGTGCTGTCCGCCGCCGATATCGGGAATTTGCGCGACGGGCGGCGGGTGAAGGTGGCGGGGGTGGTGCTGGTCCGCCAGCGGCCCGGCAAGGGCAATGCGATCTTCGTCACGATCGAGGACGAGACGGGGATCGTCAACGCGCTGCTCTGGGCCCGCGATTTCGAGGCGAACCGGCGGGCGGTGATGGCGTCGCGGCTGATGCTGATCCACGGCGTCGTCCAGCGCAGCGAAGAGGGGGTGGTGCATGTGATAACCGCCGGGGTCGAGGATCGCAGCGCGATGCTGGCCCGGCTGGAGGATGTTCCCGCCGCGCCGACCCGCTCGCACGATCCGCGCGGAGCCCCCGCCCAGCGCGGGGTGCATCCGCGCGACGTCCGGCTGCTGCCCCGTTCGCGGGATTTCCATTGAGCGGGGAATTGGGGGGCGGGCATGGCGATTTCTGCGATGGCCTTATCCCGGGGGACTTGTGCGCACCCCCCGCCATGCCATATTTTACACCATCATGGCCCTGAACAGCGACCTTTTCACCCATCCTCTGGGAATGACCGGCAATGGGCCGGGGCGTGGGCCCGGCCAGGGCCCCGACCATGGGGATGACGACGGCAACGGTCTGGGCGTCGCGACTCGCACCCGGACGCGTACCAAGCAGCCGACGCCGTACCGCGTCCTGATGCTCAACGACGACTACACGCCGATGGAATTCGTCGTGCTGTGCCTCCAGCGCTTTTTCCGGATGAGCATGGACGACGCGACCCGCGTGATGCTGCATGTCCATCAGCGCGGCGTAGGGGTGTGCGGCGTCTTCTCCTACGAAGTCGCCGAGACCAAGGTGGCGCAGGTGATCGACTTCGCCCGCGCCAACCAGCACCCGTTGCAGTGTACGCTCGAAAAGGCGTGAAGCGCGCCGTTCCTCCTCGTATCGGGGAGGATCAGCGCGCGGGCGGCAACCAGCTGAGGTCCAGCCCGGCGAAGCGGTCGATATAGCCCGACTCCTGCACCAGCCGCTCTTCGTCCAGCAGGAACACCCGACCGCCCTCGCGCTTGATGAGGCCTTCATCCTCCAGCAGGCGGAGCATCCGGTTCACATGCACGGCGGTCAGCCCGATCGCGTCGCCCATCTCCTCCTGGGTCAGCCCCGGCGTGAAGGATGTGCCGACGGTCATCCCCGCCTGGCGCATCTGGCCGCGTAGCGACAGCAGCAGCGTCGCCACCCGCGCCCGGGCCGCGGTGCGGCCCAGCCCGGCCAGCCGATCGGTGGTGACGACCCGTTCGATCTGGTTGAGCACCAGGATCAGGCTGAACAGGCGGGGGTGATCGGTCGCCAGCCGGGTCATGTGCGACCGGTCGAAGGAACACACCACCGCGTTCGACACCGCGACGATCGTATCGGGCGACCGGCCATAGACCAGGGTGGACATGGCGAAGAGGTCGCCCGGAAACAGGAAGCGTACGATCTGGCGGCTGCCGTCGTCGAGCAGGACATAGCACATCAACATGCCCTGCAGCACGATGGACAATTCCTCGGTACGGGACCGCTCGTTCATCAGGACCAGGCCGCGCCGTATCGATCGTGGCTTGTCTTCCATCCGCGACAGCGCGTCGCGCTCGGCCGGGGTCAGGTCGACCCATTTGTTCAGGCGATCAGCAAGGCCGAAATTTGACACTGACACTCCATCCCCCGACTGGGAAAAGTGCCTTAGCCACGGAGGATATGAACCTGCATTAATATCGATCAACCAGTGCTTTGACCGCGTAACAATCGGCAACAATCCTGCACTGGCGTGACGATTCGCATGCGATTCGGCGATGTCCGACCCTTGGCGGTGGCGCGCGGGTCCGCTAGGGAGCGGAATCTATGGACCGTATCCTCATTCGCGGCGGCAACCGGCTGTCGGGTCGCCTGAAGATCTCGGGCGCGAAGAACGCCGCGCTCACCCTGATGCCCTGCGCGATCCTGACCGACGAGCCGGTCACGCTGCGCAACCTGCCGCGTCTGGCCGATGTCGACGGGTTCGGCCATCTGCTCAACCAGATCGGCGCCTCGACGCGGATCGAGGGGACGCGTCCGGAAGATTTCGGCCGGGTCATGACGATCCGCGCGGGCCAGCTTTTCTCGACCGAGGCGCCCTATGACATCGTGCGCAAGATGCGCGCGTCGATCCTGGTGCTCGGCCCGATCCTGGCGCGGATGGGCGAGGCACGGGTGTCGCTGCCCGGCGGCTGCGCGATCGGCAACCGTCCGATCGACCTGCACCTGAAGGCGCTGGAGGCGCTGGGCGCGGAGATCGAACTGACCGCCGGCTATGTGAAGGCCAGCGCGCCCGGCGGCCGGTTGTCGGGCGGACGCTATACCTTCCCCGTCGTGTCGGTCGGCGCGACCGAAAACGCGCTGATGGCCGCCGTCACCGCCAAGGGCACGTCGGTATTGGGCAATGCGGCGCGCGAGCCCGAGATCGTGGATCTGTGCCGGTTGCTGATCGCGATGGGCGCGCGGATCGACGGGGTCGGCACCGAGACGCTGACCATCGAGGGTGTCGAACGGCTGCACGGCGCGACCTATTCGGTGATGCCCGACCGGATCGAGGCGGGCTCCTACGCCTGTGCCGCCGCGATCACCGGCGGCGATCTGGAGCTGGTGGGTGCCTGTGCCGAGGATATGCGCGCGACGCTGGCCGCTCTGGTCGAGGCGGGCGTGACGGTCGAGGAAGGCCGCGACTCGATCCGCGTCGCCGCCAACGGCCCGCTCCAGCCGCTGACGCTGTCGACCGCGCCCTATCCGGGCTTCGCCACCGACATGCAGGCGCAGTTCATGGCGATGCTGTGCAAGGCCGAGGGCACCAGCACCCTGACCGAGACGATCTTCGAGAATCGGTACATGCACGTGCCCGAACTTGCGCGGATGGGCGCGGATATTCAGGTCCATGGCCGCACCGCGATGGTGAAGGGCGTCGAGCGGCTGACCGGCGCGCCGGTGATGGCGACCGACCTGCGGGCCTCGATGAGCCTGATCCTGGCGGGCCTGGCGGCCGAGGGCGAAACCTCGGTCAGCCGCGTCTACCACCTCGATCGCGGCTACGAGCGCTTGGAGGAAAAGCTGTCGGCGGTCGGCGCGGATATCGAGCGCGTCGGCGACTGACCAATCCTCCCCGATACGGGGAGGTGGCAGGCCGAAGGCCTGACGGAGGGGGGCTTCCTCATAGGGCGTCCCTGATGGCGATCCCCCTCCACCACCGCTTTGCGGTGGTCCCCCTCCCCGTACAGGGGAGGATGTTCATGTCACCAGCCGCTTCAACGTCTCCACCCGATCGGCCTCGGCGGCGGGCTTGTCGGTGCGGATGCGGGCGATCCGGGGGAAGCGCATCGCGACCCCCGATTTGTGCCGCTTCGATTCGTGGATCGAATCGAACGCGATCTCCAGCACCAGCGTCTTCTCCACCTCGCGGACCGGTCCGAAGCGCTGGAGCGTGTGCGCGCGAACGAACCGATCGAGCTGTCGCAATTCCTCATCGGTGATTCCCGAATAGGCCTTGCCGACCGGGAGCAACTCGCCCTCCTCGGTCCAGCAGCCAAAGGTATAGTCGCTATAATAGCTCGAACGCCTGCCATTGCCGCGCTGGGCGTACATCATCACGCAATCGGCGGTCAGCGGATCGCGCTTCCACTTGTACCACAGGCCGACGCGCCGCCCGCCGCTGTACGGCGAGTCGCGGCGCTTGAGCATCACCCCCTCGATCGCGGCATCGCGGGCGGTGGCGCGCAAGGCCTCCAGGGCGGTGAAATCCTCCGCCTCGATCACCGCGCTGACGTCGAACCGCTCGGGATCGAGCTTCGCCGCGAATGCCTCCAGCCTCTTGCGCCGCTCGGTCCAGGGCAGGGGGCGGACATCCTCCGTCCCGTCCACGAGAATGTCGTAGAGCCGGACGAAGGCGGGATAATCGGCGAGCATCCTGGCCGATACCATCTTGCGCCCCAGTCTTTGCTGAAGCGCGTTGAAACTGGCCGCGCCGCCGCCATCCTCCAGCGTGCCGCCCTGATGCTCGCCCTTGACCAGCAACTCGCCATCCACCGCCCCCACCGCATCGAAGGCGCTGGCGACATCGGGAAAGGCGTGGGTCACGTCATCGCCGGTGCGGCTATAGAGTCGGGTCTGCCCCGCGACATGGACGATCTGGACGCGGATGCCGTCCCATTTCCACTCGGCGGCATAGTCGGTCAGGTCGACCCGCAGATCCTCCAGCGGATGGGCGAGCATGAAGGGGCGGAAGACCGGCACATCCGCGGGCGTCGGCTGCGCGCCCGTGCCCTCGCCCCAGGCGAAGAGTTCGGCATAGGGGGGCGAAAGGCCGTGCCAGACCTCTTCCACCGCCTCGACATCCAGGCCGAAATGTTGGGCAAACGCGGTCTTGGCGAGTCGTGCCGACAGGCCGATACGCAGGCCGCCGGTCGCCATCTTCAACAGCGCGAACCGCTCCTCCGCGTTCGATCGGTCGAGCATGTCGGCCAGCACGGCGGGCGCGTCGGATCGCGACAGATGCCGCAACCGCTCGACCACCGCACTCACCGACAGCGGTTCGGGATCGAGCGGCCGGTCGGGCGCGGGCCACAGCAGGGCGACCGTCTCCGCCGTATCGCCGACATAGTCGCGGCTCATGCGGAAGAGGACGGGGTCCACCCGCTGCTCGATCAGCGCGCGGATAAGCGCGGGCTTGACGCCGGGCAGGTCGAGATCGCCCGTCAACGCCGCCATCGCCCAACCCCGGTCGGGATCGGGCGTGGCGGCAAGGTAATCCGCGACCAGTTTCAGCTTGGCGTTGCGCGACCGCGTATAGATCAACGCATCGAGCAAGCCCGCAAAGTCCCGCATATGCGGGTCAGTCGATCGCGTTCTTCACCGATTTGCCCGCGATCAGCCCCAGCACCAGGAAGATCACGAACAACGCGATCGCGATGAATAACAGGATCTTGGCGATCCCGACGAACGCCCCGCCGACTCCCCCGAAGCCGAGCGCGCCCAGGATCAGTCCGATGACGAGGAATGTGATGGCGAGTTTGAGCATGGGGGAATCCTTCCGATCTGATGGGGGATCAACAGGCCAGACGGGTTGGTGTTCCGATTACCGATGCGCGGATGAGGTGCGGGACCAGGGATGCGGACGCGGCGTGCCCCTGAATCCGAAAAAGGGCATATTATCTGTCCCATAGCGGTATCGCACCGGCATATTACGCAGTTGCAGCATTGCCTCCCTGTCCTGATCTGGTGCATCATTTGATGGGAGGGGGCAGTGACCATCTGCTCACGGGGGAATATCCATGACAACTCGGCGCCAATTCCTGATCGGTGCGGCCGCCTTTTCATGCGCTGGCTGCGTGGTCGAAGGCGGGAATGAATCTCCGTCGCAGCCGACCCCTACGCCGTCACCATCGCCATCGCCCTCTCCGGTCGACACGCCGCTCTATATGCTGGCGACCAAGGATGGGTCGGTCGGACAGACCTATTCCGCGCCGCAGGGGCTGACCGGGGTTCAATGGTTTCGGGAAACGCTGACGCCCGATCGGACGCGCACGGCGATCGCGGGTGCGTCGGGGGTCACCTATGTCGCGACGGCGGAGGACATCGGCACGCGCCTGGTCGCGGTGGGCACGATGAACGGACAGCGCAGCGTGGCTGCGGCGCTGGCGGTGGTGCTCGACATTCCCGTACTGCTCGAAGGTTTCGACACGGCGGGCGGATTCACCGCCACCAACGAGGCCCTGCTCAGCAGTCGTTCGGCCCTGGCGCAGGGCAGCGCCGCGGTGGAGATGCAGGGAACCGGATCGCGCCTGGGCGGGCCGGGGTTGCGCAAGTCCGACATCGGCTATCACGATCCTGTCCGGTTCGGCACCATCGCGCAGTTCGTCGACCTGGGATGGGACCCGATCTATGGCACCGCCACCGGGTTCGACTTGACATTGTCGCGGGACGGGCAGGAGTTTCGCGCGCCGGAGCCGCTTCTGGCGCCGCTCTATCAGACGCCGCAGCCGCTGTTCTTCGGCACGATGTGGGGCTCGGTCCATTCCAGCGAGATCGTGGGGCTGCAAAGTGCGGGTGCCGGGCGATTCGGCATGGCGAACAGCGTGACGACGCAGGTGCCCGACGCGCCCCGCATTGGCGTAGACGCGCTGGTGGCGCGGGCCGGTGGGCGCCCGACCATCGTCATCGGCTTCGACGACATATTGCGCACCCAATATACCGAGGCCTTCCCCTATATGCGGGCGCGCAACGTCAAGGGCGGTTTCCACGTCGCCCCCGGCCTGATCGGCGGGCAGAACAGGATGACGCTCGCCCAGCTTCGCGAAATGTATGACGCGGGTTGGGACTGTTATCTGAACGGCAGCTATGACGACATTCTGATGACCGACCATCCGACGGTGGCGGCGGCCTTGGCGGACCTGCAAAAGGTGCGCGACTGGGCGCAGGCCAATGGAATGCCGCGCGGCAACGACTTCTGCTGCTATCCCAATGGCCGCTACCATGTCAGCCCCACCCGGCCGCGCACCTTCTCCGCCAGGACCTATGGTACGCGCATCGCCACCATGTCGGACACGACGGGGATTCGACCCGGAATGTTCGTCGGTGGCTATAACGTGCCCACCGGAACGACCGTGGTCAGCGTGGACAGCGCGACCCAGATCACGCTCAGCACCGAGGTCGTCGCGCAGGTCAAGGCGTTCAACTTCAACGACCTGTCGAGCGAGTTTTCCTATACCAAGCTGCCGCTCGCGCTGAAGGCCGCCGGATACAAGATGGCGCGGACGACGCAGGGACGGGGAAGCTGGCTGTCACGCTTCGGCATTCCCGATCGCGGCGGCATCCTGGCGCCCGCCAACGCCACGTCGAATCAAAGCCTGGAACAGCTGAAGGCCGATATCGACCTGACCATATTGCGGGGCGAAACCTCGGAATTCTACATCCATGGCCTTGCCGAGAACGCGGCCGGGCAGACCGATCCGGCGAAGTTCCGGGGGCTGATCGACCATATCGTCGCACGGCGCGACGCGGGGCAGCTCGATGTGCTGACCAAGACCGAATTGTGGATGCGGGACGGGAAATCCTCGCTTCCGATCTGATCCGCATAGAAAAAGGCCCCGACTTTCGCCCGGGGCCTTTCCTCTATCGACCGGCTCGAACCCTCAGCCCTTGCGGCCCGCCTCGAACAGGAACCAGGCGCGTTCCTCGGCCTGGTCGGTCCATTCGTCGACGATGCCGCTGGTGGCATTGTCCTTGGCCTCCTCGGCGGCGTCCTTCACCGTGCGGAAACGTTCGACCAGCTTCAGATTGTCGTCGCGCAGCTCGACCAGCATGTCGGCAGCGGACACGAAGTCGCGGTCATTGTCGACGATCGTCTGGCGGCGCGCGATGTCGCCGATCGAGCGCAGCGTGACGTTGCCGGTCTTGCGCACCCGCTCGGCGATGGCGTCGGTCACGCCCAGTATCTGAGTCGCCTGATCGTCGAGCATCAGGTGATAGTCGCGAAAATGCGGGCCTGAGACGTGCCAGTGGAAATTCTTGGTCTTCAGGTACAGTGCATAGCAGTCGGCCAGCGCGCCGTTCAGCGCATCGGCGACGCTGGCGGTCGCGTTGCGGTTCAGATCGGTTGGCGTATCGAGCGCCGGATTGGTATCGGACATGGACATGCTCCCGCTGTCTGGAATCGTTGCGTAAACGATCCGATGACGAAATAGCTCCGCCGCGTCCATGTACAAAGCCTGGCCTCAGTGATCGATGCTCTAGATCAGTTCTTTCACCGACAGTCCGATCACCACACCGGTCAGCACCATGATCGCCCCCAATGCCAGGCGGATGGCACGCAACGGCAGGCGACGCCATGCTCGCTCGCCCATCAGCATCGCGGGCAGCATCGCACCCGACAGGCCGATCACCGTGCCGGGCAGGGCGGCCCAGGGCAGGGGCGACCGCGCGGCGGCCGCCGCCACGACCAACAACCCCGAATCGGCGAACAGGATCGCACCGCCGAAGATCACCGCTCCCCCGAACGCGCCCAGCCGGGGCCGCCCATAAGGGTGGGTGGGCCGGGGTATGCGCCCCATCATCCCGATTCCCGTTACGACCAGCGCGATCGCCAGCAACAGGCCATGCGTCTCCGGCGTGAATTGCGGGGCGAGCAGGATGCCAATCCGGATCGCCCCGGCGGCCAGCGCCGCCTGCGCCAGCATCAATCCGGCCAGCACCGTCGGCGTCTTTCCGCTTCGGTCCACCAGTTGCGCCGCCAACAGGCTCAATCGTCCGCCGGTCTGTCCCGCCAGGGTCGCGACCAAGACCAGCATGAAGGCGTCCATCAGGCCGCCAGTCGCACCGAACAGGCTTCCGCGAATCGGTTGGCGGCCTCCAGATCCTGTCGTTCGCTGGCGACCGCCTCGGTCAGCATCGCGAACCAGCCATGGACGGGCACCGGCCCGTCGCCGCGCATCAGCGCCCGGTCGATGAAGTGGGTCACCGTCACCGCCGGGGCCAGGCCATGGGCATGGGCAAGCTGGCGAATGGCCTCGATACCGCCCAGCAGATCGGCGGCCGGGGTATAGGGCGCGCGCACGTCGAGCGCGGCGATCCGGGCCCAAAGCTGATCCCGTATCTCCGCCGCCGTGTCCCGGTCGGGCGATTCGCCCTGACTCATCGTTTCATGCCCCCCGGCCCCGCACGCATGCCGCGTCATGGGCTGTTTGAACCTGCCGATATAGCGCCATAGGCGTAAAGAGGGGCTTAAATCGGCGTCATACTTGACTCGGCGGGCCGGTTGGGCCATGCGCCGCCCTTATATAGCGGCGGCTCCGGCTGCCGCTTTCGCTTTTTCACGCATACAGGAACCAGGTCATGGCCAAGCCGACCACCGTCAAGATCAAGCTCGTCAGCTCGGCTGATACCGGCTTCTTTTACGTCACGAAGAAGAACCCGCGCACCAAGACCGAGAAGCTGAGCTTCAACAAGTACGACCCGGTCGTGCGCAAGCATGTCGAGTTCAAGGAAGCCAAGATCAAGTAATTCGCCGTCGGGCGCCTGTCCCGGCGCCCCGCGAAGGACTTGAAGGCGTGAAGCCGCCGTCCTGTCAAGGACGCGCGGCTTTTTGTCGTTGGGTTTCTGCTCCCCCTCCCGCAGGCGGGAGGGGATTGGGGTAGGGCCCTTGCCACGGGCGACCCGGCTTGTGGCTTTCCCTCCCCCATCCCCTCCCGCAAGCGGGAGGGGCGTGCTTGTGGCGGATGTGTCGGCTTTTCCGAAAGGTTGAAGGTGGTAGCCTCTACGCCGCCGCCGGATACAGCGTCCGGATCAACCAGTCGTGGAACAGCTTCACCGACTTCTGCTGAAGCGCACGCGGGCGACAGACGAACCAGTGGCTGTACGGGCTGTCCACCTCGATATCGAACAGCCGCACCAGGCGCGGGTCATGGGCGTGTTCGAAATGGCTGGCATGCATGAAGGCGACGCCCAGCCCCTGCGCCACCGCCTCCAGCATCAGGCCACCGGAATCGAAGAAGTCGATCGCCTTGGGCTTGATATTGGTCAGCCCCGCCGCCTGGCACCAGGCGGTGAAGGCGTCGGGCATTTCGCGGTGCAGCAGCGCGGTCATCCCGTTCATCTGCTCGGGATGGAGCAGGGGATTCGGCCCCTCGATCAGCCTTTTGGCGCCGATGACATAGACTTTGTTGAAATCCAGCCGCTTGGCATAGAGCGACGGATCGATGTCGCGCCCCAGCGCGATGACCGCGTCCAGTCCTTCGCCCAGCCGCGCGATGCCGTGCCCGGCGGTATCGATGTCGAGATGCAGTTCGGGATGCGCCGCGCGCAACAGCCCCATATGCGGGAACAGCCGCTGCGCCGCATAGAGCGGCAAGACGCCCAGGCGCAGGCGCAGCACTTCCTGACCGCTGGTCATCGCCTCCACCGCGTCGGACAATTGGTCGAGCAGCGGGGCGATCTGCTCCATCAGCGTCTCGCCGTCCTCATTGGGCACCATCGCCTGGTGCCGCCTGGCGAAGAGCGGCTTGCCGACGAAGCGTTCGAGCGTCTGCACCCGGCGGCTGAGCGCCGGGGCGGACAGCGCCAGTTCCTCCGCCGCCGCCTTGATGGAGCCCAGGCGGACCACCTGAACAAATGCCTCGATCGCACCGAGCGGGGGAAGCCTGCGCATGTCGCACCTGTACTCGTTGACCTATTGGTCAGAGGATTGCATAAACTGCAATCATAGCCAAGCTTTTCGCACTTGCAACATAATGTTTCGCGCTGCAAAAGGAACGGGCCTTTCAGGCATCCTCTCCTAAAAACTTTCCGGGCTGGTCGTTTCGATCGGCCCTTTTTTTTGCCTCCGCCTGGCTCCCCGGTCTTTCGCGGACCGGAACCCGCCCCCAAGTCCCACGCTTTCGTGTTCAGACACTTTGCCAAGGGACGATCATGGCCGACAGCGACGCGCCGACCCGCAAGATACAGGTGGCCAATAGCCGCCCCGAGGATTCCGGGCGCGGCCTGGCCCATGTCCCGCGCAGCCTGATGGCGGCGCTCGGCATCACCGAGGGCGATGTCGTGGAGATCGTCGGCAAGCAGGCCACGCCCGCGCGCGCCGTCGCGCCTTACCCGGAGGACGAAGGGCTCGACCTGCTGCGCATCGACGGGTTGCAGCGCGCCAATGCGGGCGTCGGCTCGGGCGATTTCGTCGAGGTGCGGCGCGTCGAATCCAAGCCCGCGACGCGCGTCGTCTTCGCCCCCGCGCAGGAAAATCTGCGGCTTCAGGGATCGGCCCAGGCGCTGAAGCGCACCTTCTTCAACCGCCCGCTCTGTCAGGGCGATGTGGTGGCGACGGCGGGGCAGCAGCGGGTCACCAACATGCCGCCGGGCGTGGCGCAGTTCATGAACGCGCCCGCCTATGCGCTTCAGGAAATCCGACTCGCGGTGGTCGCGGCCAGCCCCAAGGGCGTGGTCCATATCGACGAGAATACCGAGGTCGAACTGCGTCCCGAATATGAGGAGCCACGCGAAGCCCGGCGTGCCGACGTCACCTATGACGATATCGGTGGCATGGCCTCGACCATCGACCAGTTGCGCGAGATGGTCGAGCTGCCGCTGCGTTATCCGGAATTGTTCGAGCGGCTCGGCGTCGAGCCTCCCAAGGGCGTGCTGCTCCACGGGCCGCCCGGCACCGGCAAGACGCGGCTCGCCCGCGCCGTCGCCAATGAATCGGACGCGCAATTCTTCCTGATCAACGGGCCGGAGATCATGGGCTCGGCCTATGGCGAGTCGGAACAGCGCCTCCGCGAGATTTTCGAGGAGGCGACCAAATCCGCCCCCTCGATCGTCTTCATCGACGAGATCGACTCGATCGCCCCCAAGCGCGACCGGGTGCAGGGCGAGGCGGAGAAGCGGTTGGTCGCGCAGTTGCTGACCCTGATGGACGGGCTGGAGTCGCGCGCGAATCTGGTCATCATCGCCGCGACCAACCGGCCCGAGGCGATCGACGAGGCGCTGCGTCGGCCGGGTCGGTTCGATCGCGAGATCGTGGTCGGCGTGCCCGACGAACGCGGGCGGCGCGAGATACTGGGCATCCACACGCGCGGCATGCCGCTGGGCGACAAGGTGGATCTGGCCGAACTGGCGCGCACCACCTTCGGATTTGTCGGCGCGGACCTGGCCGCGCTGACCCGTGAGGCGGCGATCGAGGCGGTGCGGCGGATCATGCCGCGCCTGAACCTGGAGGAGCGGACCATCCCGGCCGAGGTACTCGACACGCTGTCGGTGACGCGCGAGGACTTCATGGAGGCGCTGAAGCGTGTCCAGCCTTCCGCGATGCGCGAGGTGATGGTGCAGGCGCCGACCGTCCGCTGGGACGATGTCGGCGGCCTCGACACCGCGCAGATGAAGCTGAAGGAAGGCGTCGAACTGCCGCTCAAGGACCCGGATGCGTTCCGGCGCCTCGGCATTCGCCCGGCCAAGGGCTTCCTGCTCTATGGCCCGCCCGGCACCGGCAAGACCTTGCTGGCCAAGGCGGTAGCGCGGGAGGCGCAGGCCAATTTCATCGCCACCAAGTCGAGCGATCTCCTGTCCAAATGGTATGGCGAGAGCGAGCAGCAGATCACCAAGCTGTTCGCCCGCGCGCGCCAGGTCGCGCCGACGGTGATCTTCATCGATGAACTCGACTCGCTGGTGCCCGCGCGCGGCGGCGGGCTGGGCGAGCCGCAGGTGACCGAGCGGGTGGTGAACACCATCCTCGCCGAGATGGACGGGCTGGAGGAGTTGCAGTCGGTCGTGGTGATCGGCGCGACCAACCGGCCCAATCTGGTCGATCCGGCGCTGTTGCGGCCGGGACGGTTCGACGAACTCATCTATGTCGGCGTGCCGGACAAGGCGGGGCGGCGGCGCATCCTGGGTATCCAGACCGCGAAGATGCCGCTCGCCCCGGATGTCGATCTGGACGATGTGGCGGCGCGGACCGACCGCTTCACCGGCGCGGACCTGGGCGATGTGGTCCGCCGGGCGGGCCTGATCGCGCTGCGCGAGTCGCTGAGCGCGACCGAGGTGAACATGGCGGCCTTCGACGAAGCGCTGACCGAGGCGCGGGCGAGCGTCACGCCGGAGATGGAGCGCGATTACGAACAGATCGCGGCGAAGCTGAAGCAGGACGCGGCGGCGATCCAGCCGATCGGCTTCATCGCGCCCGGTATGTTGACGCCGAGGGGGGATAAGATGCCGTGAGAGGGAAGCCCCTTCCTTCTTAAGCCCCTCCTCCCGGCAGGGGGGAGGCGTTTGGGGTGGGGGCGGAGCCACGGGCGACGGTCTCGGTGAGACTCCTTTCCCTCCCCCATCCCAGTTTCAGGTAAACGATGCCCCGCATCGTTTAGGTCATGCCGGGGGCATGCCCGACCTGAAACTCACTTGCGGGAGGGGCGTGCTTGTGGAAGCGGCTTGTTCAAATCTCCCCGCTCAATGACCACGCATAACGCCGCCCCACCTCTGCCACCGCGACCTCATATCGCGAATACCACTCCGTCCGCCCCCGCTCGCGGATCGCGGCATGCTCCGGATGCGCCCGCCACGCCACCGCGCTCTCTTCATCCGCCCACCAGCTGACGGTGATCCCGAAGCCGTCCGCCCCGCGCACGCTGTCCACGCCGCAATAGCCCGATTGCGTCGCCGCCAGCCGGTCCATTGCCTCCGCCGCTTCGGCATAGCCCGCCGCATCGTTATCCGTCCGCTGCGACAGGAAAATCACCGCGATCTGCCCCGTCCGGTCCATGCTTGCTCTGACGTGCCCCCCGTTTCTTCATCCAACTGGAAGTAGAGACCGTCTCCTTAAAGGATTCCTCTGCGAAACGTCTGGCAATGAGGATGGTTGAGTGATTCACTGTGCGGGCAGGAGGGCATGGTGATGGTCGAGCAGCGATTGCTGGTGG